>JANOGZ010001119.1:0-7028 GCA_031406255.1 Pyrinomonadaceae bacterium
CACCGCACCTGCCGCCTCGAAGAAGCGCAGCATCAGCACCGTGTCCGCCAGGTAGCTGACATCCGCCGGAGTTACCATATTGGCGCCCATAAAGCCATGCTGAGCCATTACCAGGATGGTCACAACGCCCTGCTGGTTTAGATAAGTGAGCAGCTCATGCATCTGAACATTAAGAAATCGCTCATCGGGCATCGATTGCAGGTAACCGTTCAAACTGTCAATGACCACCACGCGCGCTCCATTATCATCGACGGCGCGGCGTACGTAATGAGCGAACTGGCCCGGCGACAGCTCGGCCGGGTCTACCTGCTGCACGCTTATCAGCCCGTCTTCAACGTACCTCCGCATGTCCGAGCCGATTCCGGCAGCCCGGGCCAGGTGGGTATTCAGACCTTCATCGAAGATATAGGCGGCGGCGTGCTCACCCCGCTGTGCCGCCGCCACGACAAACTGTGCGGCGACGGACGACTTGCCGGAACCCGCCGGGCCAAGCAACAGCGTGCTGGTTCCCCGGTCGAGGCCGCCACCCAGCAGGGCATCCAACTGCGGCACACCGCTGGAGGTAACCTCCCGCGCAAAGTCTTGGTGATGTTCAGCCGCGATGAGGCGCGGATAGACGGCAACCCCACCGGTCTCAATATTAAAATCATGGTAGCCGCCCCGATATTTGCTGCCACGGAGTTTGACGATGCGGAGGCGGCGCCGCTCCGCTCCGTATTCCAGCGCCAGATGTTCAAGCGCGACCACGCCGTGCGCGACGCTTCGGACCTGTAAATCGCCGTCAGCCGCGGTGAGGTCATCCAACAGCAGCACGGTGCACTGCCGCCCGGTGAAATACTGTTTGAGCGCGAGAATCTGCCGCCGGTAGCGCAATGGATCGTGTGCTAACAACCGCATTTCCGAAAGAGAGTCGAAGACGACGCGGCGCGGCTGGATGCGTTCGACTTCCTCAAGCACAGCGCCGGTTGTTTCGCTCAATTCTAATTCAGAGGGGTGAAAGATGGTGTACTGCGATTCGGTCTTCAGGCTCTCTTCGGAGGGGATCAGTTCGTAGATGTTTATGTCGTCAAGCGACCAGCCATGCGACTCGGCAACGGCTTGCAGCTCCTCTTTAGTTTCGGAGAGAGTCACGTATAAAACCGGCTCCCCGAGCGCCGCACCCTCGAGCAGAAACTTCATCGCGAGCGTGGTCTTTCCGGTGCCGGGGTCGCCTTCGACCAGGTACAGGCGATTGGCCGGGAAGCCCCCCTCGAGGATGCTATCAAGACCAGGATTACCCGTCGTCAATCTGGTGGACCCGGCGTCATCCTTGAGCGAGCCGTCAGCAGCGTTACTTTTCTTCACTGGTTGTTGTATTCCTTAAGTAGAGTTGCTTACGATTTCTGCTTTCAGTGAGTGCCGCGGGAGGATTACTGATGTTCTGAATACATTAATGGCGGGATGCCGCGATTCCTTATCCGAAGATCACCGTTAAGTGCGGATGGGTACGAATGACGCTCCAGACACACCATAGGGCATTGCGCTGAGATTGGCGTACCATGAGGCAGCATCGGCGACACCTTTCTAAACGTGGCATGACCATCTTCGGGGGATAAAATACTATAACTCCCCTGATCAATGCTCTACAATTACGCTTGCGCTTGATGGGAGCCAGGCCGGACACGGTTGCCGAAATCAAGTACCCGGCAGTATACAACAGGACGGTCAATGGGTCGCCATCATATTGAATTCAGGAGCCTCGTTTTTCCTCACGATCGGGCGACGCTGGCGGGGTTGATGGAATATGCGGGAGGAGAGCGGCGGTCGCCTGACTAGCAGACGCCCCGCGCCGGACATGCCCGGTTAAGGCGTTGTGGAATGACCGAGATAGTGGCCGCGAACACCCGTTTCTTCGACTGAACGCACCTATTGAACGAGACCTCTAATTCACCGCTGGAAGAGAGCTTGACGGTTCTTGAGCTTGGTGACCCTTCAACTTCCTTTCCCTCTTCCCTCGTAGATTTCTGTCTGGAGACGCCGCATCGCGCGCAGCCAGCGGTCGGGGTCGGCCGCTTTGCGGCGAACGTACTCGGCGACTTCCCCGTGTGGCAGGATGAGAAAACGCTCCTCGGTCAATCCCGCCATGACTGCCTCGGCCACCGCCTCGGGCTGGAGCGCGCCATCACGCAAGAAAGCCACCGGGAGAGGCTTATCATCGCCGTCGATCAGGTTTGTGTGCACGCCCTGGGGACACAGACACGAAACCCTGATGCCCCGATCCCCATAGGTGATCGCCAGCCACTCGGCAAAAGCTACGACGGCGTGCTTTGTGACCGCGTACGGAGCCGAGCCGATTTGCGAAAGAAGGCCGGCGGCAGAGGCGGTTTGTAATAGATAGCCGGTTCCACGTGCCAGCATTTGCGGCACCACGGCGCGCGCCGCATAAACGTGGGCCATAAAGTTTATCTGCCAGATGCGTTGCCACACCGCGTCCGGCGCCTCGAAGCCACCTTCCATGCCAATCCCGGCGTTTGAGCAGAACAGGTCGACCGGACCATATTCTTTGGTCGCTCGCTAGACGAGCCGCTTGATGTCGTCCTCGCTGCTGACGTCTGTCGTGACCGCCAGCCCCTCGATTTCTGCCGCCACCCGTGCGGCTTCAACCGCGTCAATGTCGGCGACCACCACGCCCCGCGCCCCGGCTGCCGCGAAGCGCCGGCATAGAGCGCGACCAATACCATTGGCCCCCCCGGTGACGATCACGACTTTATTTTGCAGTTCCACGTGACAATCCTTTCAACCGATACGTTTGTGCGATTTTCAGTTGAGCGTAAGGGAAGTCGGTAATCCATCACCGCCGATCCGCGAGAGCGCCGTGATGATCCGGAGAGGCTTGAGCTCTCCGGATCCTGCGGCGGCGAATTACCATGCACCGGATAATCAAATCGGGTCAGCTCTCTTCGCGCCGCCGCGACTCCGGCTTCGCATCCGCTTCGCGGAGCATCTCGTCCGATCTATTCGACCGCGCGCTTCGTGCGCGCCATAAAATCGACCGCCACGGTGGCTAATTCTTCGCCTTTATCTTCCTGTAAGAAGTGTCCGGCGCCTGTGATTGTGGTGTGCGCTTGATTGTGTGCGCCGGGCACGAATCGCCTGAACGCCTCATCGCCGCCGCGCGTGACCGGGTCATCGTCGCTGAACGCGGTGAGAAACGGTTTTTCCCAGTGACGCAACCGCTCCCAGGCCCGACGATTAGCCGCTGCTGCCGGATCATCCGGTGACGTCGGTACGAGCATTGGAAAGGCGCGCGCTCCCGCCTTGTAGCGATGATCGGGAAACGGCGCGTTGTAGGCGGCGATCACTTCGGGAGATAGTTCGGTGCGGCAACCGCCCTTGACGATGCCGCCGATGTGCATCTCCGGCACGGCCTGCGAATACTCGCGCCAGCGCAGGAAAGCATCGCTCATCGGATGATCACCGGTGGGCAATCCCGTGTTGGCGGCGACGATGCGCGCGAAGCGCTCCGGGTATTCAGTCGCCACGCGCAGGCCGATTAATCCACCCCAGTCCTGGCAGACGAGAGTGATGTCGTGCAAATCGAGCCGATCGAGAAAGGCGGTGAGCATACGAACATGCATCTGATAGGTGTAAGCGCTCCGGTCAACGAGTTTATCGGAACGTCCGAAGCCGATAAAATCAGGCGCGACCGCGCGATGTCCGGCGCGAGTGATGATCGGAATCATCTTACGGTAGAGGTAGCACCATGTCGGCTCGCCGTGGAGCAACAGCACCGGATCAGCTTCGGTTCGGCCTTCGTCTACATAATGCAGGCGCAGGCCATCAATCTCTACGTAGTGCGGCGCGAAATCATAGCCGGGGAGATTGACGAAGCGCTCGTCTGGTGTCCGTAAGATTTCCATGGCCTTTTCTTCCTGGGCCTTGACATTAAAAAAGGAGGCGAAAAGTAAGAAGACAAAACCGGCGAAAGCGGCGCCGCTTTACTTTCGCCCTTCACCTTCTTGCTTTTAACTTGTTCGTGATGGTTTCTGTAGAACTTAAGCGCCGTCTGCGCTGGGCCGATGCCGATGCCGCCGGGCGGCTACACTTTCCGCGCATCTTCGAGATCGTTGAGGAAGCTGAGACCGAGCTGCTGCGCGAGATCGGGTGGCTGGTAGAAGCCAAGCGAAGCCATCTCGATTTTCCGCGCGTGCATCTTGATTGTCACTTTCAGCGCATCCTTGCGCTCGATGAGCAGTTTCGCTTGCGGTTGGCGGTCGGCAAATTAGGTCGCACCTCGATTCGCTACGACTTTCATGTCTTCAATGGGGCAGACGAATTGGCCATTAAAGGCACCATGACCGTCGTCCTCATGAAGGACGGCAAGCCGATCGAGATTCCGCAGTCCCTGCGTTCTGCGGCGCTCGGGGAAAAGTAAAGATAAAAGGAGGCGGGCCACAGGAAGAAAGCACAATCGGGAGCAGGCGGGCTCCACCTTGCTTATTCCCGGCGCCGCTACCACCCAACGCGCGCTCGCTCGTGCTGGACGCGGCCGGGCGCCCGCACTTCGGGGCTTTAGTAGCCTGCTTTTTCAGAATGGCGACTCGCATGAAGTCGATGCCATCACCTTCTGGTGCCCTTCCTAAGGACTCGCACAGGGGATGACTTGGTCTCTTCGGGCACGTCCGGCTCCTGGCTTTGCTTCTGCGGGGCCGGTGATTCGGTACTCCGGCCGCTTTCCGCTACCCATTTATCACTGTTCGCCAGGCCATCCTTTACTACTCCCAGTTTATTCACCACTGAAACGTGTAGTTCACTGGCTCGCTCACGCCAGCTGGGCTGGACCAGATATTTCGCATAGTCGTCTAACAGGCTGGCCAGTTCCCGCGCCGCCCGTGCCGCCTTTCGCGCCTCATCAGTCGCACTCTGTAATGCTTCTTTTTCATTCACTTGCGATGCACCCCTTTCTCCTTCTCGCTGCCCTTCACCCTGCTGGCTTTCCGCGGGCTGCCATTCTTGTCAATGGTCTTGACCTACGAACCGGTTCATCACTTTATCCAGCAGAGCAAAATCAATTGGCTTTGAAACGCACTCCCGGGCTCCAGCGGCGAGAGCCTCATCCCGCCAGTTGCCATCACAGTGAGCTGACATGGCAACGATCGGAATATGGCATGTCGCATTCTGTGCGAGGATGCGGCGTGTCGCCTCATAACCATCGAGCACGGGCATCTTCAAATCCATCAGGATCAGATCAATATCGGTACACTCCCGGATGGCGATCTTGACCGCTTCTAATCCGTTTACCGCTTCCAGCACGAGGCAGCCTTTCATCTCCAGCATCGCCCTCATCATGGCGCGGGTATCATCGTAATCATCGACAATCATGACGGTGGCGCCGTCGACTTTGTTTGCGCTCATGATCTTTAACGAGAGATCGCTTGTCGCTATTAAATGGCAGTAGCAGGAGGCTTCAGGAACTCGACTGTGCGTCCCGTATCTGTCAGATCCGTGATGCTCCAGGGCGTAGGCTCTAACTTGCGGTATAGCTTCCCATCTGAGTAGACCCGGTACTCAGCAAGAGACAGAGCGTTCCACCCATCCGGTTCATAAAGGTTGTATCCGCCCTCGATGACTGCGCACAGTATGTATTCTTTGCCGTCAGGCAGCGCATAGATACCGCGCTCTCTGAGCCGAATTCTCTGCATGGGAACCTCTCGAGCCGGTAATAATCGAACTTGCTTTCCATCAACTTTCCACCGGGTGGTCTGTCTCTTACGCTTTCCAGGCGTGGGCCCAGCCGCTGCCGTAGCAGGCGCCGCACGGAGTATTCTTGAATGCTTTGCCGGTGCCTTTACAGGCGGCGCACTTGCGTCCCGGCTGAACCACCAGGACGCTTCCCTGCCCGCCGCATGTGGGACACCCCTGCTCACCGAAAGATCCCGAAAAACGACCGGTGCCCTGGCATAATGTGCATGTTTCGGGCGCATAGTTGGCCGGCGGTTTCGCCGCTGTGCTCATTTCTTTCTCGCCTTCCTTCTGACCCTCTGTCTTCTGCAATCTTCATCGAGCTCTGATCACATATTGCTTCTCCCGGTTGTCACCACCAGGACGACCCACGGTCTGTTTCTGTGAAGTAATTGAGCACGCCCCTAATCCAGCTTTTATGATTACCGGCTCCTTTGATTCTGTCATCGTAGTAGGCGAGGTCATTGTCCATCATTTCATGCGGCTTATCGGAAGCAAGCAGCTCAGCATTACCCTTACGCAGTGCCTGAATAAACTTATCAAGCGCGGCGCCGTAAACTTCTGCCGCATTGTAAAAGTCTTTTCTGGCCTGGCGCATTTCTTCTTCAATCTGGGTCAAGTCGGGAGGAATGCTCGTGCTCACTTCTTACTGCCTTTCTTTGTGCCGTTCCTCTTGCCAGCCGGCCTCTCTTCGGCGGCATTGCTGTACGCTTGATTAAGCTGGTGGGTAGTATCTTTGGGGGGTCGGCCGCCACTTTCAGGAGTGTAATTCTCCACCTCGCTTCGACGCACGAACTTTTGCCCGCCGATCTCCACGACGTTCAACTTTCCACGGGCGACGAGCCCGTAGATCGCCTCGCGCGAGACATTCCTGAGCCGTGCCGCCTCGGCCTGGGTAATCAAATCTTCGAGTTCATTCGTCGGCATCCGTCGCCCCCAAGATCTTTGCTGAAACGATGGGACCACCTGACAACACGGATTCATTATACTAATATGTTCGTGTCGTCAACGGGATACTAGCAGACCGGGCTTAAACGGGCAAGAACATTGCGATATTTTGGCGTCAGGCCGCTTCGGTGTTGTAATCTTGATAATCTCTAAAATGCTGTGAGAACCAACCCCATGAAGTGGAAATTATTGTTAGCGGCGCTACTCACGATATTCATCACCGGCGAAGGCCGGGACGCGTCGTTGAGGATACGGGGTTCTGTATGAAACACTGTCCCGCATGCCAGCGGACATATACGGATGAGGCGCTGAACTTTTGCCGGGACGATGGCGCGCCTCTCGTCAGTGATCGGTCTTCT
>JANOGZ010001380.1:0-4161 GCA_031406255.1 Pyrinomonadaceae bacterium
CCTCCGTCGGCCTCCACTGGGTCGGGGCTGACGGCACCATCCTGTGGGCCAATCAGGCTGAATTAGACCTGCTCGGCTACATGCGCGAAGAGTACATCGGGCGGCACATCGCCGAGTTCCATGCCGATGCAGATGTGATCAATGACATCCTGTGCAGACTGACCAGTAAGGAGACGCTTCATAACTACGAGGCGCGGCTCAGGTGTAAGGACGGCTCTATCCGGCATGTGCTCATCAATTCGAACGTGTTGTGGGAGGAAGACAAATTCGTCCACACGCGCTGCTTCACGCGCGACATCACCGAGCGCAAACAGGCGGAAGCCAGGTTGCGCGAATCCGAGGCGCGCTTCACCAAAGCCTTCAGCGCCAGCCCGCTCGTCCTGACGATCTCCTCGCTCAAAACCGGAAAACTACTCGAGGTTAACGACACCTTCGTCAACGTCACCGGCTTCACCCGCGAGGAAGCGATAGGACGTACCACCGTCGAGCTTGGCCTGTGGGCTAAGCCGCAGGACCGCGATGAAGAGATGGAAACGGTCCGCCGGCTTGAGGGGGTCCGTAACGCCGAGTACCTCTTCCGCGTCAGGGACGGCAGTGAGATTGTCGGCTTGCTCTCGGCCGAACAGATCGAAATCGGCGGCGAGTCCTTCGCCCTGACCGTGATACAAGACGTCACCGAGCGCAAGAGGGCCGAAAGTGAACGAGAGGAGCTTCTGAAGCGCGAGCAGGAGGCGCGCCGTCAGGCCGAAGAGGCCAGCCGTCTGAAGGACGAGTTTTTAGCCACCCTCTCCCACGAGTTGCGGACGCCACTCACGGCCATCCTCGGCTGGGCGCATCTACTGCGCGCCGGGCAACTCGATGAGAAAAGTACGACCAGTGCGCTTGAGACAATCGAACGTAATGCGCGTGCACAGTCGCAACTAATCGACGACCTGCTTGACGTTTCACGGATCATTACGGGCAAGCTGCGCCTCGACGTGAGGCAGTTTGATCCCGGCTCATTCATTGAAGCAGCCATAGAGTCATTAAGACCGGCAGCCGAAGCTAAAGTCGTGCGGATCCAGAAGGTGATGGACACGGGCGTGATTTCTGTCGCGGGCGACCCGGCCCGCATGCAACAGGTCGTCTGGAATCTACTTTCCAACGCCATCAAGTTCACACCGCGTGGCGGACGGGTTCAGGTCAGGCTGGAGCGGGTCAACTCAAACATCGAGATTGCGGTCAGCGACACGGGGGTCGGGATCAAGCCGGAGTTCCTGCCGCACGTCTTCGAGCGCTTCCGGCAGGCCGATCAGACGACGACTCGCCAGCACGGCGGGCTCGGCCTGGGGCTGGCAATCGTGCGCCACCTGGTAGAATTACACGGTGGTACGGTGCAAGCTGAGAGCCTGGGTGAAGGCCAGGGGGCAACTTTCGTCGTGAAGCTTCCGGTAGTTCCCGTTTATCAGCAGAATAACCTTGCGGGGCGCGTCCACCCAGCGGCCAGAGAGACTCTTCCTTTCTATGATTGTCCTGAAAGATTCGACGGATTGATGGTGCTTGTCGTGGATGATGAGGCTGACGCGCGGGAATTACTCAGCGTCGGGATCGGCCAATGTGGTGCGGAAGTAAGGACCGCGAGTTCAGTTCAAGAGGCGCTCGAAGCCATCGAAAATGAAAGGCCTGATCTATTGATTAGCGACATCGGAATGCCGGACCAGGACGGGTACGACCTGATCAGGCGCGTGCGTGCGCTGCCCGCCGAGAGTGGAGGGAGGGTGCCGGCAATCGCCCTGACGGCTTACGCGCGAACGGAGGATCGGATGCAGGCGCTGAGGGCGGGCTATCAGATGCATGTGCCCAAGCCCGTCGAGATGGCCGAACTCATGACTGTGGCCGCCAGCCTCGTTCGACGCGGCGGGTAATGCCGAGGGAACAAAGCTATCAAACCGGCTGCCGGGATACCTGTTACCTCGCTATGCTCATCGCCCTCGAGCACAACGCGAAAACTCTGGCTGTCTGCCATACGGCTCTCCTGTGATGGCTGTCACCAGGAACGATCAAGGACCACGCTTCCCTGCTGTAGTTTCTGCGCCCAACGAAGGGATTGATCGGCGCGCACAAACAACCGCAACCATTCAAGCTCTCGATGAAAGGCACGCTAATCCCGTGTCCGCTCCAATGACTCCTGTCGGGCGGCGCGCTTCAGGGAGACATAGCTGTTGTCAGATACGCCATGTTTCCCTTTACCTGGCAACTTACCTCCTGGCTCAAAGCTCGGCTCACCATCTCCTTCAACTCAACATTACTTCTGGGACGGACAAATTCCCCTGCTGCATGTAAGGCATTGAGATAACGATCTCCGATGAAACGCTTGTTTGACACAAGACTGGTCAGGTGCAAATGCCCGCCTTCGGTAAGTAATCTTTTCAGACGCGGAATCAAGGCCACCGCATTTTCAAACTGATGCAGGACATTCATGCAGAGTACGGTGCCGAAACTTGCAGGACGAAAGGGTAAATCATTCAAGTCGGCCTGCAACAACATGATATTTTCAGGCACCGCGCCCGAGAGGTTAACCAATCGCTCTCGCGCACGCCTCAACATGGCCAGGGACTGATCGAAGGCGATGATTTGCCTGTTACTTCCCAGATAAGTAGATGCGGTAAAGAGCAGTGAGCCACAGGCCGCATCCAAAAACCTCACGTCGCGTGATGAGGTAACTGCACGGCGCGCAAAGGCCGTGTAATCGAGCGGCGAACTTCCCCACATGACGAGATTGTATAAGCGGGTGCTGACAACCAGATCATAAACGGTTGCCCTTTTATCATAATGATGCTGACCTGAAGAATCAGGAAGCACCGAGTAAATACTATCTTCGACCAGCCGGACGGGGCGATTTTCAGCGAGTATCTCTTTAAATTCGGACACAGCGTTCATATGCGGGTTGAGATTATTTCACGGCGGAAGGTAAACGCCCAACGACCGAATTGAGCGGCGCACCGGGCGCATCAAGGATACGTGGCTTGCTCATGGGCGCGTCCGGTCCAATGAGTTGTCAGGAGTGGCTGGATTATCAGGAACTCGCCTGTTTTTTTCTTTACCAGCTACTGCTTGTGACCTCTTACCCTGGGAAAAGGAAGCGCTTTTAGACTTCCAGTCTCCTGTTTCTCGATAAAAGTTCGAAGAGCTTGTGCCTCGTGTAAAGTGAGGTTTAAAAAGCGGACAGCGAAACCGATGCCCTCGATCCTGTAGATTACTTCGCCATGCAGTTTCAGCCACTCATCACGGGACAAAGGCAACTCGATCAGGATCGCCTCTTTTTCCGGGACCTGCTTAACCGTGAAAAGCTTGTTCTCGGGCATCCGATCAGCCAGCATGATAAAGCATCCCCTGGAGCTCAGGTCAGTTACCTTACTATCGTGTGAAAGAACTGAAGTATTCCACCTCACGGTGAGATTCGTAGAAATACGCTTCGCCCCTCTTCGTTCCTTCATCGTCTTCGTAAATTGATCTGATAGTTTCGATAATAAATCAGCTGGCAGCTTTTGCCTCCACATTGCGAAGCGCATCACGCCGGAATCGGGCCGCCCCGCGCGAGCAGCTTTCAACATTATGGGACAACACAACGATGAAAGGAATGCTATCGCGCGCGGGGCCGGCCCGGACAACCCGTCAGGCGCGGGGATTACCCCTGCTATTTTCCGGCGCAGCACATCCGCCGCGCCCTCCTCTCCGGCTCAGCCGTAGTTCTCAAAGATGAGCAGGATAACCAGCACCGCGGCCACGATCCCGAGCCCGATAGCGACTTTAGCGCCGGTCGAAAGATTATGGCCGGTGACCTGTTTTACCTGAGCGTAGGCGACTCTGGTGGTGGCGCCCGTCTTCGGCTCGACAATAACGAAGTCCTTCCCTCCGGCTTCGCCAACATAGCCTTTCAGCTTTGTCTTGTCCTGCAGCTTAACCTGCACGCGTGCGTCCTCGCCGGTGCCGAGTTTGGCGATGCTTGATTTAACCTTCTCAGTAAAGCGAGCCTGCTTCTCTTCCTTCGAGCCAGCATAAACAACCCTGGCTCCGGCACAATGAATCAGCAAACCCACCAGCGCAAGCGATAGAACCCTTCTCCCCATACGCTCCTCCTGACGAATAATGGAACTGCTGGTGGATCACCGATGCAATTCG
>JANOGZ010001144.1:0-4205 GCA_031406255.1 Pyrinomonadaceae bacterium
CAGAATCATTCGGCCCTGGCCTGGGTCTACGAAACGAAGACATTATACGGGCTCGGCATCGGCCAATGGGCGGCGGCCAACGATGCGGCTGAGCGAGGGATCGCGATCGCCGAGAAGCTCGGAGACGCCCGCCGCTACGAAGAAATTGCCGGTTTTTGGGCATGGGCGCTGGAATTTCAAGGAGCGGTGGCACGAAGCGTCGAGCAGTTTGCCAAAAATCGAGCTTCAGGCGAGCGCCGGAATAGCGATCAGGGGCAGGCCTGGGGACTGGGCGGGCAGGCAAAAGCCGACCTGCACGCCGGTCGCTTCGAACAAGCGGCGAGCGCACTAAAAACGGTGCTCCGGTTGCTGGTCGGAGTGGGAGATCTTAACTACGAGGCCGTAGCCCACGGGCTTCTCGCTCTGGCCTACCTGCGCCAGGGCGAGACGCAGCTGGCCCGGCAGCATGCTTCGTTAGGATTGCCAATGATTTCCGAATTGCAGCCTCGTGGCCCCTACACGCTCTATGGGTACGCGGGAATCGCCGAAACATACCTCACGCTGTGGGGGAACGCATCGGCTGATGGTGACGCTACGGCGCTGGCCAGGAAAGCCCGTCAGGCGTGCAAAGCGTTGAAGAGATTCGCGCGCGACTTCCCCATCGGCGCGGCGCGCGCGCACCTCTATCAGGGATGGTATGAATGGCAGCGTGGCAAAAAATCGAAAGCACAAAAAAGCTGGCAGCAGAGCCTGGCGGCGGCCGAGCGGCTCGCGATGCCGTACGAAGAGGGACTGGCGCATTACGAGATCGGACGGCATCGCGAGGGGGCAGCGCGCCAGCACCACCTCGCCCGTTCCTGTGAGATCTTCGCGCGACTCGGCGCAAACTATGATCTGAGCCACGCCCAATCCGCAGTTAAGACCTCCCCGGAGAGGAGCTGATGCTCAGAAATTCAGAGACTCTGAAATCGTGTCACCAATCATGTCGCCGCAGGGCGTGAAAACGGGCGATGTGGGGGCACTTTCTGTCGTTCACCAGCACAGTCAAATTATTGAGCGCGAGCCCGGCCGCTCTCCCGTCGAACGGCCCGGTTAACGACCCCGAACTACTTCGCCGTGACCGTCAGTGCCACCGGCTTAGCTTTATCCTCGACCGTCGGGTTGTAGTATTCGTAGACGCGCGAGGCAAACGTTTGCGCGCGGACGGGAAACTTGGCTCTCAGCCTGAAGGTGAACTCCACGCCCTGCCGCGGGTTCAGCCCGTCGAAGTAAAGGATCACCTGCTTGGCCGTAATCGTATACTTCTCAAGCTTACCCCCGACCTTCCCCTGTGATGAGCCCACCAGCTCGGCGAAGTCTTCGCCCGACGCCTCGAAACCCGGCGGGATGCCGAGGTCGACCATGATCATCCGGGCCTTCGCCGCCGTGTTGTTCTGCGCCCGCACACGGACCGTGACCGTCTCGTCCTGCGCGAGGCGCGTGCGGTCATAAGCCAGGTCTATCGAGAGCGGTTCGCGGCGACCACGGCCGTCGGCGGGCCGTCGCGACCACGGCACGTAATAGCGCCCGACGATCTGATACTGCATGCTCCCCTGTCCCGCGAACGAAAGATTGATCTTGTGCGTGCCCGTGTGCGTGTAGGGCTTGAGGTCGATGAGGTGCAGCAGATCATTGTTGTCCCTGGTGATCTGCACGCGGTCAATGCGGTGGCCGTCGATTGTGATGTCGATTGCGCCGGAGGTGTCGGCGTTCATCCCCCGCGTGAAGGAGAGCAGGAATGCCTTCAGCGAAAGGATCGTCGCCTGGGTCGTCTGCCAGTTGCCGCGCGCGTCCTTTTTCTCCGTCAGATAGTCGAGCCCCTTCTTCGCCAGCCCGCCCTTCTGTCCCGACTTCAGCAGCGCCTGCACGGCGAGCGCCGTCGTCTCGAGATCGGCCGAATCCTCGCGCGCCGAGGTCGGGGTCTCGCCCTCCTGTTTCCAGAAGGCCGTCTTCGGCCCTTCGGTCACCCGCGCGACGAGGGCGCCGACCGCCGCATCCGTCCAACCTTTATCCCGCCCGCTGTCGGCGGCAAAGTTGGCGATGACGGCGAGCGTGTAGGCGTCCTCCCTGCCGGTCGCGTGCGAGACGACGTACTGACGCGCTCGCTCGACCGCATCGCCGCGGTAGCCGGTCGTGGCGAGCGCCCAGCCGATATAGGCGGTGATCCGCACCACGTCCGAGTTGTAGCGAGTGGTCGCGCCCTCGTTAATGAAAGAAGCGTCGGGCTTGAAGCTGCCATCGGGCTGCTGCTCGGCGGCGAGCCAGGCTTGCGTCCGTTCGATCAGCCGGGGATCCACTTCGTGGACGCGCGCCATGTCCGAGAACTCCATCAGCCCGTAAGCGGTGAGGATTTTGTTCGCGGGGGCCTCGCCGAACCACGAGAAGCCGCCGCCCTTCACCTCGAAGGTGACGAGCCGCTGGTAGCCGAGCGAGATGTAGCCTTCGGCCTTGGCCTGAATTTCAGGCGTCAGTTTCTTACTCGTCTTGAGGTAGTCCATGACGAGCACGTTCGGGTACGTCGACGACGACGTCTGCTCGAAGCAGCCGCCCGGCATCTGTAAGATCGAGTCGAGTCCTTCGACCACCTGCGAAAGCGCGCCGGGGTAGAACTTGACGAAAATCTTCGATGCGTCGGCGATGGCCTCGTCCGGAATGGCGACCTCTTTCGTGACCGACCCTTCGAGTCGCTCGTTGACGACGATCGACTGTTCCTCACCGTTTGGCAGGACCGTGACGTTGCGCGCGATCGCATCGCCGGGTTGACCCGCCGCCGTTTCGAGACGCCCCGTCACCTGCAACTGCTGCTCGCCGATCTTTGACGCCCTGAGACGATAGTACACGACCGTCACCTCGCCCGCGCCGACTTCCACCCCCTTGGCAAGGACGTCGTTGTCGAGCGTAAACCACGGGTCCTGCCTCAACTCCAGTGAGACGCGCTGGGCGGCGGGAAGGTAGTTGTAGACCGCGACGGGGACCGACACCACGTCGCCCTCGGTGACCGACACCGGAAGGTCAAGGTCGATGAAGAAATCCTGAAACACGCGCAGAGGCGCCGTCGATGATCCGAGCGCGCCGCGCGCGGTCGAGGCGAGCGACGTCACGCGCCACGTCGTGATCGAATCGGCGAGGGGGACGCGCACGGAAGCGCGCCCCTCGCCGTCGGTGATCAGCGCCGGGTTAGTGTAGAGCGTCTCGGGGAAGAAGCTGCGCACGCGCGGCGCCGCCCCGCCCCCGCCGGCCGGCGCGGATTCTCCGTCCCTGGACTGTGCGGCAACATCAGATGTCGCGCTGGACTTCACGGGGGCATTCTGCGGTGGCGGGGCGGTGCCCACTCCTTTCGCCATCTCGGCGCGCCTCGCCACCGGCCGCGCCCTTTTAAGCTCCATCATCCTCATGTCGGCGCCGGCGATAGTCACCGTCTCGGCGATCGCGTCGTAGTAACCGTACGCGCTCAGGGCAAGACCGGCGGGGCCGCGCGACACGAGCACTGCTTCGACCGTTCCCCGCGCGCCCGCGTCGAGCGCCAGCGTCTTGCTGGTCGTGTGATGGGCGTCGCTCTCGAACGTCACGCGGTAGCGACCGGGCGCGAGATCAGGCACGGTAAAACGCCCCTGCGAGTCCGTGTACACCCAGATCGTCTTTCCGTCCGAGAGACGTCGCGCCGACACTTTAACGCTGCCGATCGAACCCCCCCGCTCATCTTTGACGACGCCCGCGATACCGACGCGGCCCCCGGCGACCGCCCCCTCCTCGACCGACGCGCTCCCCCTGAAGGCGACCTTGCGGAGTGTTTGGGCCGGCCGCTGATATCGCGCGTAGATGGGAATCTGGATGTCATCAATCGTCCCCTGACGGTTATCCGGCCCGAGCGAACGGAGCGTCACATGAGAGTCGTTGCTCCTGCCGATCACGCCGTCGCCGACGAGCGCGTTGCCCCACGGATCGTCAAACATTTTGTTCCGCCCGCCGCCCGCCGTCGCGGCAAACAACTGCAGGTCGCGGTTGAAGCCTTCTGTCGACGGCCGTTGGTGCTCGTAGTAGCTCGTCATCGCGGTCGCGAGCGATTGCGCTTTTTCGCCGACGCGCTGGGTGTAGAGCGCGGCGTACTCGCCGCGCTTCGCCTCGACGCTTTCACGGCCGAACTCGGCGCGCACATCCCTCTCGGTGACGCTGCCGGCGGCGGCGAG
>JANOGZ010000117.1:0-3654 GCA_031406255.1 Pyrinomonadaceae bacterium
AACGGCGGCGGCAGCATTTCGCACCGCTTCGCCGATCAGTCACGTCGGCCCGCAGACGCCGCCGACCCTGCTGCTCCACGGCGGTCATGATCAACTGGTGCGTAGCCAGCACATGCGTCTGCTCGACGCGCGCCTGAATGAAGCGAACGTGCCGCACCGGACGATTTATATCCCCTACGCACAGCATGGCTTCGATTACAATTTTAATGGATGGGGTTCACAGGTCGCCCAGCCGATCATGCTGCAGTTCCTGCAGACACATCTCGCGCCGCGCGAGATCGCCAAACCCGCCACGTAAGATTACCGCGCTCGCGAAGTCTGCCCCTTAATGAGCGTGAGAAGCTGAGGAATCAAATCACTCGCATGATGGTATCGAGCGGCTGACGCGTGATGTCAGGCACGCGCGCGCCTTCTGCCGGATAGCCGACGGGAATTAGCACGTAAGGTTTTTCGCTTTTCGGTCGGTGAAGGATGTCGCTCAGAAAACGCATCGGGCTCGGCGTGTGCGTGAGCGTCGCCAGCCCCGCGTGATGAAGGGCGGCCAGCAGCATCCCGACCGCAATGCCGACCGATTCCGAAGCATAATAGGTCGGCTCGCTTGCTCCCGTCTCCTGATCGATCTCGTAATCCACACGAAACACGACGATCAGGTAGGGAGCCACTTCGAGAAACGGCTTGCGCCAATCTGTGCCCAGAGGAGCCAGCCGCCGCAGCCAGCGCTCGGGCATCCGCCCTTCGTAGCTCAAGCGCTCTTCCCGTTCCGCCGCTTCGCGTATCTGCCGCTTTACCCCCGCGTCCCGCACGATGATGAAGCGCCACGGCTGCATGTTGGCGCCGGAAGGCGCGGTGCCGGCCGTCGCAATCGCGCGCTCGATGATAGTCAGCGGCACGTCTTCGGCGGAGAAATCGCGGACGGTGCGGCGGCGGCGCATCACTTCATAAAAAGATTCGACACGCCTGCTTTGCTCATCCGCTGAGAGCCGCTCGAAGACGAGCGGGACGAACTTCGGTTCCGGCACAGGTGGGGTCTTCAACGCTTCTTTCCCCTGTCGAGATTCGACATGATGACGGGGATTTCGGCGAGCAGCTCGCGCGCCAGAAAACCCAGGCGGCCCATTCGCCGGGCCAGTCTATCGCCCGCTGACGCATGCAAATAGACGCCCCACGCGGTCGCTTGCAGCGGTTCCGCGCCGCGCGCCAAAAGTCCGGTGATGATGCCGGAGAGCGTATCACCCGAGCCGGAAGTCGCCAGACCGACGTTTCCTGTCCGGTTGCAGTAAGCATCTCCGGTCGCCACGGCGATGAAGGTCTCCGCGCCTTTGAGCGCGACTACCGCACGGAAATCCGCGGCGGCGCGGCGCGCTGTGACCAGAGGCTCACGCGTCACGGCCGCCTTGCTGATGCCGGAGAGGCCGGCCATTTCGCCCGCATGCGGTGTGATGATCGCTGTACTCTTCAGCCCATGAAGTAATTTATGGTCCCTGGCGAGAACCGCGAGCGCCGCCGCGTCAATAACCACGGCCGTATGCCTCAAGCGCGGCAGGAGACTCGTCATGAGACGCATGACGGCCGCTTTGTCAACCATGCCAGGGCCGATCAGCATCGCCTGCGCTTCTGCGGCGCGCCGGGCGATCTCCGCGGCAGCGGAGGCCGCGACAGCTCCGGTCTTCGTCTCCGGCAGAGCGAAGACCCGCGCTTCCGGCACGGCCGCCGCAACCAGTTGGGCGATGCTGCGGCAGGTGGCGATTTGAAGTTTTCCCGCCCCGGCACGAAGCGCGGCGGTCGCGGCGAGAATGACCGCGCCGGGCATCTCCGGCGCGCCGCCGACGACGAGGACGCAGCCGCGGTCTTCTTTGTCGCCCTCAGCACTGGGCTGCGGCAGCGGCCAGCGCCGTAGCAGGCCCCGGGTGATGACGACCGCGCGGCCGTTGATCCCTGCCGATTGGGGCGCATGAATATCCCCGCCCGGAAGTTTTTTCCGCGCCCTGCGCCCCTCTTTGACGGGCTTATTTCGGGGCGACGGGCTCATCTTGTTTGGTGGTGATCTGCTCGCCCGCTTCTTCAAGCGGCGCGACGAAGTTGAACAGGCGCAAGGCGAGCTTGCCCTTCCGGCCGATAGTTGGATCGAATTCGTAGGACGTGACGGCGCAGTTGGCGACATCCTGTTGCCGATCGATCGTGAGGATTTGTTCCTCGGTCATGCGTTCAAGCAGGTAGCGAAAGCAGAAGACGACGACCGAATGAGCGACGATCAGCACGCGCTCGCCCCGGTATTCGCGTGTCAGCGTGTCGATCACGTTGCGCAGACGAAGAATCACATCGCACCAGCTCTCGCCGCCTGGCGGACGGTGATAAAACTTGCCGAGCGCGAGACGGATTTCCGCCTGCTCGGGATACTTCGACCTGATGCCGACCTTGGTCAGACGGTCGAGGATACCGAACTCCTTCTCGCGCAATCGCTCGTCACTAGCGAAGGTGATATCTTCCGGATCAATCTCCGCCGCTTCGAGCGCCAGCTCTGCCGTCTCGTGCGCGCGAACATAGGGTGATGTCAACACGATGGACGGTTTCTCTTCCGCCGACATTTTCCCGAACCAGCGACCGAGCGCGACGGCCTGTCTTTCACCGAGCGCGGAGAGCGGCACATCAACATCGCGTGTCGCGATATCAATAATCGGGTGACCGGCCGCCTCCGCCGCATCGCGCGCGACGTTGCCTGCGCTCTCGCCATGGCGTACGACCCAGATCACATCAGGCCATTTTTGTATCTCGCTCACGCTTCTTCTCCCCCCGTCATCTAAAATTCGCCCCTCTCTCCCCACCATCTCTGTGAGCTTACTTGATCTCGTTATTTCTCTGCGCGGCGCTGTCGCTCAACGCTGTCAGCAGCGATGGCGCGAGAGCCGACTCGCTATCTTTTCCTTTGACGCGGCGGCTGCCGATCCCGCCGGGGCCGGGCAGCAGACGGCTCACGAGTCCCAGCATATCGGCGGCGAGTTCCGGGAACAGCGCGTTGAATTTGACGGCCAGCACCGCCTGTACTGAGAGCACCGCCTCGGCATCACCGCGCTTGCACGCCGCGAGGATCTGGCGTGCGGCGCGCTCGGCCCGCATCGATGTTACGGGAAGCGAATCGCTGATGCTGAACCAGGCATACTCCGCGCGGTGCTGGCCTTTGAAAGTAGCATTGCGCGGGCTGCCGGTGCGCATCAGACCCGGGCAGACCGTGGTGACGACGATGCCGTCCTTCTCCAGCTCGGCGCGTAAGCCGGCCGAGAGGCCGACCAGCGCAAATTTGCTGGCGCTATACGGCACAAGGTGCGGCACGCTTATTTTGCCTCCGATCGAAGAGATATTGACGATGCGGCCCTGACCGCGCCGGCGCATGTCGGGAAGCACGGCGAGCGTGGCGTAGAGCGGCGCCCAGAAATGAGTTTTCATCGCCTCCTCATAATCTTCGAGCGTCATCACTTCGACGGGGCCGACCTGGATCACACCCGCGTTGTTGACGAGCACGTCAATCTGTCCGAAGCGGTCGGTGACGATCTTCACCAGCTCACTGACCTGGGCTCGATCGGTAACATCGCAGGGCATCACCAGCACGTCAGCGCCGAGTGTGGCCAGATCCTCACGCGCGCGCGCAAGCTCGCCGGG
>JANOGZ010000130.1:0-3373 GCA_031406255.1 Pyrinomonadaceae bacterium
GCATAGCCGAGCGCCTTCATCAACACATGTTCGTAGCTTTCGCCCGGACGCTTCCACAAACGTACCCGACGCTCGACCAGCTCGAAATCGTAGAGCATTCAAGTTATAGAAGTTGAAACTCTGGGGGTAAAGCTTCTGAGAACGCCAACACCCTGAACTCAAAACCTAATCTTTCGCCAGCCATAGCTCTTGCGGACGTACCACCGGGGAGACGAGATGCACGTAGAGTCCTTCGACATCGCTACGATGAATCACGGCGGTTCGGCGGTGCGTGAGAAATACGCACAGAGCCTCTTCGGCGATCAAATGTTGGAGCTTCGTATAGAGCCGCACGCGCTCGGCATGATTGACAAGCGTGCGCGCCTGTGCTGAGAGCCGGTCAATCTCCTCGACGCGGGCCGTGCGTCCGATGCCTGACTTGCGATTCGCCGAGTGGAAGAGCACGTAGGTGAAATTATCCGGATCGGCGTAGTCGGCATACCAGCTGACTTCAGCCAGTTGCACACGGCCATCGAGCGACGCGCGGATAAGATCCGCGGCATCAGCCGCGCGAATATTACATCCGATTCCGACCGCGTCGAGTTGTTGACAGATGATCTCCCCGGCTCTCTCGCTCGCCGCCTTCTCGGAGAATGAGCGCCACAAATCCAACTTCAGCCCGGAGCGATAACCCGCTTCGTCAAGCAACCGCCGTGAAAGGTCCGGATCGTAGATGAGACCCTGATAGTCCGGGTCGTATCCGATCAGGCCGGGCGGAATAGGTCCCGCGGCGGGTATCGCCAGCTCTCCGTATGCTTCATCAATGAGCCGGCGTTTATCTATCGCATGAGCGACCGCACGCCGCACGCGCACGTCGTTGAATGGTGGCTGCTCAGCGTCAAAGATGAGCAGTTGCGTATGAAGCTGCGCGGCGAGAACGATGCACGAACGCCACTCGGGATCGGCCGCCAGGCGCGCCACGCGTTCGGACGATCCTTCGCGCAGGAAAGCCAGCTCGCCGCGCCGCAGCCGCTCGAACAATTTTTCGCCGCTCTCGTTAAACTCGACCGTCGCGCCATCTGCATAAGGCTTTTCGTCATCCCAGTAATCATCAAAGCGCGCGAGCTCGACGCGACCCGTCTCCGTGTCATATGAGACGAGGCGAAAAGGCCCTGTGCCGACGGGTCGTTCAGTAAAAGGCGCGCCGCCCTCGCGCTCGACCTCTTCACGCGGCACGATCGCGGCGAAGCGCAAGCAGAGCATTGACAGAAAGAAAGAGAGCGGCTCGGTCAACTCAAGCTCGACCGTCAATGCACCCCGCACGCGTACGCCGCGAAGCTCATCCGTTTCACCGCGCGCGAACTCCTCGGCGCCGACCAGATTCATGAAAACCCAGGCGCCCGATTGTGATTGTCGCAGCGTCCGACGCACCGAATAGATCACATCTTCGGCGACCAGCGCGCGGCCGTTTTGAAAGCGCACGCCTGCACGCAGATGAAACGTATACGTCCGGCCATCGGCGGATATCTCCCAGCTTTCGGCCAGCTCCGGCTCGACCTCCGCGCCTTCACCCGGCCTGACCAGACATTCGACGAGCATGCTCAACAGACCGGAGCGCGAGACCGTTGAAGATTCAAGCACATCCAGCGTGGGGATTTTGGTCGGTACGCCATAGTGCAGGTGACCGCCGCGACGCGGCGACGGAAGTTGGAAGTGGCTGACGGATTCGCGCAGCGAGGTCGCTTCATAACCCAGCATCCCGACGGCGAAGTTGATCTGCACAATTGATGCCTGGTTCCGCGTCACGGCTTCGCGGATAATCTCGATCGAGCCCAGAACATCTTCCGCTCCCCGGTACTGTTCGCTCACCGCGCCGCTAATCTGTCCGACCACTTCTGTCAATTGCTCCATCGCTCCGGCGATGTGCTTTGAGGCTTCGGCCTGTTCGCGCATTGCGCGGCGGACCTGCTCGGTAAGTTCGGCCATGCGCAACGAGCGCTCGCCGATCTGCTGCGCAGTGCGTGCCTGCTCCGACGTGGCACGCTCGATCTCCTGCGCGCGACGACGCACCTGCCCCATCAAATCCGTGACCTGATGAGATTCGAGCGACTGCATCGCGGCAGCCTCGGCGATTTGACGGATCGCCGTCGCCGACAGCTCTGTTTTTTGCCTGATTTCGTGGAGCGAGCTGGCGCCGCGCTCCGAGAGACGCACTCCCTCGTCAGCCAACTGGCGGTTGCTCGACGCCTGCGATATCGCCTTCGCGACGCTGTCGCGGACGCCCTTGATCAATTCATCGATCTCCTCGGTCGAGCGTGCTGTCCTCTCTGACAGCTCTTTGATCTCCTCGGCGACGACGGCGAAACCGCGTCCCTGCTGTCCGGCCTGGGCGGCGAGGATGCGCGCGTTCAAGGCAAGCAGGTTGGTACGCTCGGCGATCTCATCGATGACGCGTGTGATGGCGCCGATCCGCTCCGAGCGTTCGCCCAGGGCGGCGATAGTTTCTCCGGCCTCCTCGATCCCGCGACGCGTCGCGCGCATCGACTCGGCCGTCTCATGCACGATGCTTGATCCCTGCTCGGCTGAGAGCTGTACCTCCTCGGCGAGAATGGCCGTTTCCGAGACGGCGATGCCGACGCGTTGCGTCGAGTCGTCGATCGCCTGCATTGAGCGTTCCGTTTCATCGGTCGTCGTCGCCAGCGATTCGGTCGAAGCCGCGACGTTGCGTACCGATGCGGCCATCTCTTCAATCGCCGATGCCGTCTCTTCGACAAACGCGGTGAGCGCGTCGGCGCTGGCCGACACCTCATCAATAGAAGCGGCCATTTCCAGCGAGGAAGTCGAAGTTGACTGGGCCAGATTGGAGAGCGCACTGACGGCTTCCGCGACGGCGCGCGATGAACCGCTGATTTCGGCGATCGAGTTGATCGTCGCATTGACTGAGCTGGCCTCGTCGCTTACCGATATTGCCAGCACACGACCACCTTCGAGGACGCGCCCGGCGATCTGTTCGATAGAATCGGCCGCGCGTTGCAGGCGACCGACGGAGCGGCGCATGCTGCGGGCAAGCGCTGTCAACTCGGCGAGCGCGCGTCGCTCGCCATCATCGCCGTCCCCGCTCTCGCCTCCCACCTTCGCCGTGACGAGGGAGAAATTCGTGGAAAGGTCGCCGCTCGCAAGGGCCGCGGCAACGCGCTCGACAGCACCCGTCCCACCGCCATTTTGCTGGGGCTTCGCCTTTCTCGCGCGGGCACGGCGTGAAGTCACGGCGCGGGCGATCTCGGGCGCGCTCTCTTCTCCATTTGTCGCGCTTGGAGCGATCTTTTCCGGGTCGGTTTTGCTTGTCGTCGAAGCCATAGAGATTTTTACAGGCGCTGGGCGTTCGCTTCCGATA
>JANOGZ010000187.1:0-1015 GCA_031406255.1 Pyrinomonadaceae bacterium
GGGCGGGATTGTTCGGGATGCTGGGCTGAGTGCCGAAGAATTCAGAAGGCTGCTTTAATCGCTGGCCGCCATCTAACAAGTCATTGGAGCGGACGCGCAACGAGCAGGCTTCTTAAATTCGATGATCTGTGCGCGCCGCTCAATTCGGGCGTTAGACCTCTTTCGCTTTTGAGAGCGGCGATGGTTTGTTGTGGATGATCGAAGAGTTCCACATGCCAAATCAGCACACATTGAAATCTTTCTTGGTAGCTTTCCTTATTACGATTGTAATTGCTGTCGCCGCTTTATTGATTGCTCTGGTTGCATCTACAATTGGGAGTGAGGCTAACGGTCTTGGCGCATACGCTGGCGGCATCAGCCAAAGATTTGTTAGTGTCCTTGTGTTGGCACTCCCAGTAATTTTTGTCATTGCGTTTTTCATATTTCGTAGAGCATTTAGATAATAGGCGTGATTAAAATGCACGGCGAGGTCTAACAACTCATTGGAGCGGACGCGCATCAAGCGTTCTTCTCATGCAAGACTTGTTGCTGGCGGCGGTTTGTGCGCGCCGCTCAATTCGGGCGTTAGATTCCTTCGCGGCTCTTGACCGGCCGAATAAATCAGTCATAATCCTTAGCTATGGACTATCGGAACTACATCACCATCGAGCCTGATAAACGTAGCGGGAAGCCGTGCATTCGGGGCATGAGAATTACCGTCCAAGATGTGCTGGAATATCTCGCTTCCGGGATGACAGAGGAGGAAATTCTCGATGACTTCCCCGACCTGACCAGCGAAGATATTAAAGCTTGCCTGGCGTTTGCCGCCGACCGCGAGCGTAAGCTTATCACCGTGCCCGCAGCGTGAAGCTGTTATTCGACCAGAACTTATCTCACAAGTTGGTTCGGCTGCTGGCCGACCTCTTTCCTGATTCCGTTCATGTGCGCGAGGTTGGCTTGAAAGCAGCTGGTGATCTCTTGGTCTGGGAATACGCCAAGAACAATGATTTGCTGATTGTCTCGAAGGATTCAGACT
>JANOGZ010000211.1:0-4961 GCA_031406255.1 Pyrinomonadaceae bacterium
GTTAGTCGGAGACGCCCAGGGCACGCGCGGCGCAGATGCGACCCCCGCTGGCGACCTTGCCGTTGAGCGGGTCGAGCTTGTCTACCGAACCGAGAAGACGTTCGCGCAGCTCTTTGACCGACAAGTCATTATCAACCGAGAGGACGAGCGCCGCGATGCCGGAGACCACCGGCGTCGCCATTGAAGTCCCCGAATGCTCCTCATACTCGCCGCCGAGCCACGTGCTTAAAATCTCCGCGCCGGGCGCGGCCACATGAACGCTCTTCGGTCCATAATTAGAGAATGAGGCCAGCTCGTCGCGCCGGTTGAGCGCCGCGACGCTGATCACATTCGGCAGATCGTAGCTCGATGGATAATGCGGTGAGCGGTCGGTGTTGGCGCTCGAATTGCCGCTCGCGGCGACAAACAGAATGCCTTCTTCACCGGCCTTGCGAATCACTTCGCCGAGCGCCCGCGACTTTTGCGTCGAGCCCCAGCTGGCGCTGATGACGCGCACATTGACGCCCGCGCGCTTGCGTTCGATCACATAGTTGATCGCCTCGATCGCGTCTTTCGTCGTGCCGAAGCCGCCCGCCGACATAAACTTCAGGGGCATGATCTCGACCTTCCAGTTGACGCCCGCGATGCCCTCAGCGTTATTGCCTTCGGCGCCGATGATCCCCGCGCAGTGTGTGCCGTGGCCGTTCTCGTCCATCGGATCACCGCTGTTGTCGACGGCGTTATAGCCGCGCGCGTCTTCGATGGCGCCGAGCTGTTCATCGCGATAGGGAGCGATGTTGGCCGGGCGCACCCACATGTTGTTGGTCAGATCCGGGTGGGTGTAATCGACACCGCTATCGAGCACGGCGACGACTACTTTGTTGCTGCCGGTCGCCTTCGCCCAGGCATTGAGCGCGCCGACGTCGGCTCTGATTTTCCCGTCGCGCTGCCCTTTGTTTTCGAGCGCCCACTGCTCGCCGAACATCGGATCATCCGGCATCGCTGAGGATTCTCGGTCCATCTCCGTGACGGAAAAGCTGCCACCCACTTCATCTTCCGCATCTTCCGGATCGAGGCTGATACGGTAGTTGGGTTCGACGAATTCGACTCCGGGCAGCGCGCGATAGGCGTCAAACTCCTGCCGGTCGAATCCGTCCGTATCGGTGATGACGGCCAGACCGCTGACGGATTCGACCCGGTCTTCAACGCGATCGCCGAAGCGCGCGGCGATGCGCTCGACCTCTTCGGCGGTCGTGCCGGAGCGAAAGCGCACAAGCAGCTCCGTCTCTTCCATCATATCCACCGCCGCCTCGTCCGTCGCGATCACCTCCGGCCCGGTATTTTCGGGGGCCGATGGACGGGGTTCGCTCTGCCAGCGTCGCATTTGACCGGCGAAGGCCGCCAGCATAATAACCATTACCGCCAACGCTAAATGTCCGAGAAAATTCTGTCGGTTCATGACGATCACCTCATAACTTCCGAAAAACTTCGCTCACCTCAGACGCGGTGGTTCGCGCCTTTGAAATTATAGAGCCGGAGCTGATTCTTGTTCGCGCGATATTCGTGGGTCTTGCCTCCGGCGTGCAGCCGTATGCGCCAGCCCGGAGTAATCATCTGGCCGCTCATCTCATCTTCAGTGGGTGCGCCGAGAGCCATATCCGGAAAATCAGCCTGCTCGACCGAGTCTTCTTTGATTTCGTTTTCCGGGATGCCGAGGCGCTTCGCCAGATCAGCGCGCGCACGCGCGAGAGCATCCTCTTTGCTTATCGCCATCTGCTTTGATCACTCCTCATATGAATAAGGCTCAATCACGCGCTGTTGAATCGATGACGGCCGACGGGTACGTTGATTTTCGCTGCCCACGACGCGGCTGCCCTGCTGCCGCTTATTCTGCACCTCTGTGGGGAGATTCGTCAAAGTTTAAGAAGCGCTTTCTGACGGGTTCGGCGAGTGATCCTGAAAGACGGCACGATTCTCAGGCCGGGGCGCTCAGGAAAGATCGCCGAAGCGGTGTTGCAGCAGCGCGACGACGGTGATCGCCGCGGTCTCGGCGCGCAGCGTCCGGCCGCCGAGCGTGATTATTCTCCAACCGGCGGCCGCCGCCTCACGGAGTTCCTCGTCTTCCCATCCGCCCTCCGGCCCCACCAGCGCCGTCACCGCCAGGGGTTTCCGCACAGCGCCACCCGCCGCTTCGCCGAACGTCTCGAGCAGGCGGGCGCCGGCGCGCTCGGCGAATAACAGTCGCAGCGTCTCGCCGGCATTCGTTTCGCTCGCGCCCTTGAGCGCCGCCGCAAAGGAGACCGGCGCACAAATAACAGGCACGCGTGCCCGCCCGGATTGTTTCGCCGCTTCGAGGGCGAGACGCTGCCAGCGCGCGACGCGGCGCGCGCCGTCGCTTCCCCGTTCATCACGCGAAAGGCGCACGTCAGCGCGCCTGGTGGCGACCGGCACGATGCGCACCACACCCAATTCCGTCGCCTTCTGGACAACCAGATCAAACTTTTCACCTTTGAGGAGCGCCAGCCAGAGCGCTACCGACAGGGGCGATTCCGGACACGGAGGGCTGACTGCCGCGCCCACCTCGAGCGTCGCTCGAGGCCCCCGCTCAGGCGCGCCGCCGGGCCCGCGCCCGATCTCCGTCACGGTGCACAGATATTCGCGCCCCTCGCCATCAAATACATATACTTCCGCGCCCGCTTTGAGCCGCAGAGCATCCCGTAGATGCCGCGTCTCATCGGGCGCGAGCGTCACTCCTCGGACGCGCCCGTCAGCGTGCGCTGTGAAAGCCTGCGGCGGAGCATAGAAGCGGCGGCGCGCCATCTGTAAATTGCAACCGAAAGTTTGCTGAGCTGCGGGGCTCAGATTTCAAACTCGATGCTTCGAAGATTGAAACTTGCCGTGATCCCGAAGCGCTGGATATGAGACTCGAAGCTCTGCCGGAGAGCGTTAGATGATGAATGCCACCCATTCACCTTCGGTCATGATTTCGTAGTCGCCGATTCCCAGGTCATCCAGACACGAACGCAGCAGGGGGATTTGCGTATCGAGAATGCCGGAGAGAATGAGGCGACCGCACGACGCGGCGCGCAGCGCGGGCAGCAGCCGCGGCACGATCACATCCGCCGTGAGATTGGCGCAGACGCAATCAGCCGAGCGCGTCGTCTCATCCACGGTGCCGACGCGGAAGCCGATGCGTTCTCCGACGTCGTTCAGATGAGCATTGGTACGCGCGATCCCGATCGCTTCCGGGTCCGTGTCGCAGGCTTCGATGCGCGCCGCCGGGTAGAGCCTGGCGGCGGCGATGGCGAGGATGCCGGTGCCGGTGCCGACATCAAGAAAACTTCCTCCGCGAAAGTGTTTTTCGATTGCCGCGAGACACAGCCGCGTCGTTTCGTGGGTGCCGGTCCCGAAGGCCATCCCCGGTTCGATGCGGATCACGATCCGCTCCGGCGCGCCGCCGCTGACGGTCTCGCTCCACGGCGGCGCGATCAAAAGCCGCTCGCCCGCTTCGACCGGCCGCCAGTTCTGCTTCCACTCGGCGAGCCAATCGCGGGCCGCCACCTCGCTCGTCTGTATCTCGCGCACGGATGCGGCGGAAAACGAGTAAATCCGCAGCGCTTCGGCGAGCGCGGCGCGGATGTGCGGTAGCTCCGGCCGCCTCCCGAAGTAGGCGATGACGCGGATGAGCGGTTCGCCGTCGTCTCCGGCCTCGATCGATTGAGTGCCGAGCGCGCCGGCTTCGATGAGCGCATATTCGACCGCCTCGCGCGCCAGGGGCGAAAGCGTCACATTAACGGCGTGCCATGAGCGCGTCGCCGCCGGTCGTGCCTCACCCTCCGCCGCGCCCATCGTATCTTTATCCTTTAATGCCGAGCTCATTGAGCGTGCGCTCGCTGTTGCGCCAGTCGGCCTCGACCTTGACGAAGAGTTCGAGATACACGCGGTGGCCGAGCAACTGCTCGATGTCGTGGCGGGCGCGCGTGCCGATATCCTTCAGGCGTTCGGCGCCCTTGCCGATGATGATCCTTTTCTGCGACGTTCGCTCGACGAAGATGGCGCAGTGAATACGCGTTAAATCTTCCCGTTCCTCATCGAAACGCTCGGTCACCACGGCCGTCACGTAGGGAATCTCCTCGCCCGTCGTGCGTAAAATCTTTTCGCGCACGATCTCGGCGACGAGCATCCGCAGCGGCTGGTCCGTCAGCTCATCCTCGGCGAAGATGGGTTCACCGGCGGGCAGGTTTTTGATGGTTTCATGGATCAGCGAGTCAACCATGTCGCCGGTGCGCGCCGAGAGTGGCAGCACCGCCCGCCAGTCCGCGTGCGCGCCGTCGTACCACTCGATGAGCGGCAGCAGGAGCGACTTGTCCGCCAGCCGATCGATCTTATTCAAGAGGAGCAGCGCCGGCTTCTCCGATCGTTTGATCAGATCGAGCACGAAGCGATCGCCGTTGCCGGTCGGAACGGACGCGTCGCGGATCAGGAGCACCAGGTCAACGCCTTCGAGCGCGTCGTGCACGGCGGCCATCATCCGACGGTTCAGCAGGTATCCGGGCTGGTGTACGCCGGGCGTATCGACAAGCACGATCTGCCCGACGCCGGGACGTGTGATGATGCCCTGAATCTGATGGCGCGTCGTCTGCGGCTTGTTCGACACGGCGGCAATCTTTTCGCCGACGAGGCGATTGAGCAGCGTCGATTTCCCGGCGTTCGGCCGCCCGATCAGCGCGACGTAACCGCTCCGATAAGTGTTTTGTTGTTCGCCATCCGTCATCATCTTTTACTTCTCGACAACGTCAAAACTACGCTCCCGGTCCGCCGGGCCGCAGCCCGTACCCGCGAATATCTTCTTTCTCCGGACCGGGAAGCAAAGCGCGCTGCCGGACGGGTTCGACAGCGCGGAAAAAAGCGATGTGGCTAAGTTAAGGTGAGACGCGATGAATGAGAACATTTTGGGTCGCCGATCGCGTTCCTCACTGGTC
>JANOGZ010000223.1:0-3653 GCA_031406255.1 Pyrinomonadaceae bacterium
GAAACAGAACCTCGGCACGCTCGACGCCGGATGGTTTTACGATCCCGACTACCAGTGGGCGACCGGCAGCTCGCCGATCATTTATAAGAATCTGGTGATCGTGCAGTGCGATGTGCAGAAGAACTCTTTTATCGCCGCTTATGATCTCAGGGACGGCAAGCGCGTGTGGATGACGCCGCGCGAAGAGATTCCCTCCTGGGGCACGCCGACCGTCTATCAAGGCAGGACGCGCGCCGAGTTGATCACCAATGCGACCAAATTCGTCCGCGGCTATGACCCGCTCACCGGCAAAGAATTATGGCGGCTCTCCGGCAATTCGGAGATCACCACGCCGACGCCGATCATCGCGCACGATCTGATCTACGTCACGAGCGGTTATGCTCCGATCCAACCGATCTACGCGATCCGCCCCGGCGCGTCCGGCGACATTTCTCTGGCGGACGGTAAGGAATCGAACGAGCACATCGCCTGGAGCAAGAAGCGCGGCGGCCCGTACATGCCGACGCCAATCGTCTATGGTGATTATCTCTATACCTGCGCCAATAGCGGCGTCCTGACCTGCTACAATGCGAAGACCGGCGAGCGCATCTACCAGCAGCGCATCGCCGACCGCGGCGGGGCCTTTACGGCCTCTCCGGTCGCCGCCGATGGTCATCTCTACTTCACCAGTGAAGACGGCGAGATCTTCGTCGTCAGGGCCGGCCCGAAGTATGAACTGGTTGCCACCAATCCGATGGGCGAAGTCTGCATGGCGACGCCCGCCATCGCGGATCGAATGATCGTCGTCCGCACGCTCAATCATGTCTTCGGCATCGCCGCCCCTTCGCAGTCGCCGCCGAAGGCGAAAGGCGAAGAATGAAAAAGCGCGCTGATGACCCGTGTCAACCGCAGAAGTATGAAACAAAAAGGCGGGCTGCTGCGTCTAACCAGGAGCAGCAGTTCATCCCACTTCAGCTTCGGAGAAACCCGGGTCGTGAAGCTTTCCAATAAAATACTCTTATCCGTTCTGGTCTTAGGATTGGTGGCCATTTCCGGCGACCCGCATGTCGGCGCTGCCGGCGGAAAAAAAGCGGCCAACTGGCCGCAGTGGCGAGGCCCCGACAGTCTCGGCGTCTCGCCGGAGACGAACCTGCCCGTTGAATGGAGCAGCGCGAAGAACATCAAGTGGAAAACCCCGGTGGCGGGGCGCGGCCACTCGTCGCCGATCATCTGGGGGAAAAGGGTTCTTCTGACGACGGCGATCGAGGGGCCGGTTGTTCCGGGCGCGAAGGCCGTCACGCACATGATCGAAGGCAAGGAATTCCTGCACCCGGAAAGCATCGGAGCCGACCGCCGCCACACCTTCAAAGTGCTCTGCTTTGATCGAGAAACGGGCAAACTCCTGTGGGAGCGTGTCGCCTATGAGGGAACGGTCTACGATAACCGTCACCGCAAGAGCAGTTTTGCCTCTTCGACTCCGGCGACCGATGGCCGCCACGTCTACGCCTTCTTCGGCACGGAAGGGCTCTACTGCTACGACTTCAGCGGGCGGCTCGTCTGGAAAGCCTCACTGGGGCGTCTCGGCACGGTCGGGATGGGCACGGGCACCTCTCCCGTGCTCTATGAAAATCTGGTGATCATGCAGTGTGATCACGAAACCGGAGAAGAATCGTTCATCGTCGCGCTGGATAAGCGCACCGGCAAACAGGTCTGGAAGATTCCGCGCAAAGTTCAGGTGAGCTGGGCGACGCCCGCGCTGGTGAAAACCGCGAAGCGTGGGGAGCTCGTCACGAGCGGTACGGAAAGCATCATCGCCTATGATCCGGCGACCGGAAGAGAATTGTGGCGCTCGAAAGGCGTCGACAGCAACGCGATTCCGTCTCCCGTGATGGGCCATAACATGGTCTTCGTCGCCGCCGGGTATCCGGCCAAGGTGGCGATGGCGATTCGTCTCGGCGGAGCGGGCGATCTCAGCGATTCGCCGAGCATCGTCTGGAAGTACGCGAAGGGCACGGCCTATGTGCCATCACCGATCCTGTATGGCGACCATCTCTACCTGATGACGGATCGAGGAATCATCACCTGCCTCGACGCGCGGACCGGCGAGGTCAGGTATGAGGGCGGCCGCGTTCCTTCTCCGGCCACATTTACCGCCTCGCCCGTCGCCTTTGACGAAAAAATCATGCTCACCAGCGAAGACGGCGATACCTTCATCCTGAAGGCCGGGCCGAAGCACGAAATCCTGCGCACCAACTCGATCGGCGAGCCGGTCTATGCCTCGCCGGCCATCGCCGATGGAAATATCCTCATCCGCGGCGAACGCAACCTCTACTGCATCGCTGACATGAAGAGTAAATGAGGAACGCTTGAAGCAGATGCTTCTCTGAGATCGGGCGGAAGAATTCGCCATCCGGACGGACCGCGCGGACAGTTCGGATGTGATTGAAAGTAATTGCCGGGAAGTGAAGGTATAAGAAATGAATCCTATGCATGAAGCAACTCCGTGGTATCAGTCGCTGCCCGTCCTTGTGGCCGCGTCGATTCTCCTGCCTCCGCTCGGACTGGCCATGCTCTGGATGCGCCGTGACATGGACGCGCAAAAAAAGATCGCCGGATCTTTGTGTATCGCTGCCCTGGCGGGCGGATACTTCTATTTCTTGTTCGGTTCCCGGATGAGCGGCGACGCTGAATCGCACTACGCGGCGCTCGAACGGCACCGCGCCGAACAGCAGCGCGAAGCGCCGGTCGCGGCGGAGGCGGGCGCCAGTAGTAGCGATCAGGGGGTTGCCGGAGCGGCGGCTCCGGTCGCGGCGGGAGGACAGGCCGCGTTGCCGGTCGCGGCCACGGATGGCGCGCCCACCTCGAGCGAGGCGCAGGTTGTATCGACGACTGAGGGCGGCGCGGACGCGCCGCCGCCGCAGGCTGAAGTAAAGAAGACTTCCGGAGCGAGGACCGCGCGAAACTACTGGACGAACTTTCGCAGGCCGGGCCGTGACGGGCGCTACGATGAAAAGCGGATTCAGACGAAGTGGCCTTCTGCCGGTCCGCCTCTGCTCTGGCGACAACCCGTCGGGGGCGGATATGCCTCGTTCATCGTTGCCGGCGGCCGGGCCTATACGATCGAACAGCGTCGGCAGCAGGAAGTGGTCGCCGCCTATGATCTTGAGACGGGTCGTGAGCAATGGACGCACGGCTGGAAGGCTGAATTCATCGAATCAATGGGCGGCGATGGCCCACGCGCGACGCCGACCTGGGACGATGGACGCATTTATGCGCTCGGCGCCGCGGGCGAACTGCGCTGCCTCGATGCGAAAGCGGGGCGGCTCCTCTGGTCGCGTAATATCCTCAGAGATAACGGGGCGCAGAATCTTCAGTGGGGCATGGCCGCGGCGCCGCTGGTGGTTGACGATAAGTTGATCGTGTTGCCGGGCGGCACGGCAGGGAAGTCCGTCGTCGCGTACAACAAGCTTACGGGGGCGCCCATCTGGAAATCGCTCAACGACACGCAGGATTATTCGGCTCCGATGCTCGTCAACCTCGCCGGTCGGCGGCAAATCATGGTCGTCAGCGCCTCTCGCGTCGTCGGGCTCGCGGTCGAAGACGGCTCCCTGCTGTGGAGCTATCCGTGGGATACACAGATGGGCATCAATATTTCCCAGCCGCTCATCGTCGAT
>JANOGZ010000297.1:0-3924 GCA_031406255.1 Pyrinomonadaceae bacterium
CTTGATAGCTGACGTGAACTATAAACATCACGCTCCTAAGGAGCGAAGATGTTCCAAACGGCTTCTTAGACCCGCTGCGCACGCTAAAGCACACGACAGACTATCGCCCATCCAGTATCGCGGTGACATCGACTGGCGGAGTAATTCTATGTTGAAAGGGCGGCTTCAACAAAGTATGGATGTGCGGTGCTTTGACGGCGGCACTACGGCGCGAACCGGAAGGTAAGACATCGGGTAATACTCAGGTTGCTTGTCAGGTAACCCTGGAGAGTATTTCCAGAAGGACCGCCACCCCGGCGATCCCGAGGATAATGAGAATAAGGATATGTAACCAGCTAAGCACATAGCGCCGGCACGCACGGCATTTCATGCCTCCCATGCTCAAAGGTCTCTTGCAATATGGACATTTCATATGCGGCTCTACGATTCGCGGCTCCGGCAAGCATGCCACGAGCAGAACCGTGCGATCAAGGCAGGACGGGCTATTTCTCTTATACCGGGCAAAGCGGTAATCGCCTTTTAGCCGGTCGGATGTTATATTTACGCTGGCAATGTTGCTTCACTTCCAGCATCTTACCGGCGCGCTTTCTGCGGCACTACGTTCGGGGGTTTTGATCCGCACCACATGAGTATATTGAATGGATTGCTGAGCAAACTCGGCAGGCGAGATGGTTCTGCGTCGCGTCGCAGCTCGCTCCGCGTCTTTCTGCTTGACGACGACACACTTCGCCACGGCTGGTTCGCCAAACGTTTTGCCGGTGACCATGTCGATGTGGCTATTGATGTCGCCCGCGCCATCGAGTTGCTGAGCGCGAACATTTACGACGCCATCTTTCTCGATCATGATCTTCTGCCAGAGCATTATCACTCGACCACCCTCGACGACGAAAGAACCGGTTACGCTGTCGCCGTCTGGCTTGCCTCCCATCCGGAATTTCATCGGGCTTCGACCATTATGGTTCACACCCGCAACGCGGACGGCGCGATACGCATGGTAGAAGAACTGCGACGCGCCGGCCGTCAGGCCGAGTATGTTCCCTTTCCACTCCTTGCACAAAAGATTAAAAACTACTGGCAGCGCTAAAGCGGGCTCTTATCAGTATCCACGCGCTTCTCCTTGTTTCCTCTACGGTGCGGACCGGCATCCGAGCGCCAGTTCGGACCGTTAAGAGCGGGGTGCGCTTCACAAGGTTATCGCTTGACGACGCTTGACGACGCCTGGCCGGGTGCTCGTTCATCGAGCGTTACCTGTAATCCGTAACGCTGCCGCAAGGTGAAAGTCGGATCAGGCACGACGGGATGACCCGGCACCACGCGCACTCGATAACGCCGCGCTAATGTGGCGAGAATGAGTTGCGCTTCCATCAGGGCGAAATTATTGCCGATGCACTGGCGCGGCCCTGCTCCGAAGGGGAAATAAGCATAGCGGTGGCGGCCCGCCGAGCGCTCCGGCGTGAAGCGTTCGGGGTCAAATTCCTCCGGCTTTTCCCAGAAATCCGGGTGGCGATGGGTGACGTACGGACAAACGGCGAGAAGAGAATTTGCCGGGATGCGGTAACCTCGTATCTCATCGTCTGCTTTGGCCTGGCGGCCCATTCCCCAGGCGGGCGGATAGAGCCTCATCACTTCCTCGATCACCATTTTTGTGTACGGAAGGTCAGCGAGGTCTGCCACGGTCGGAGTCTGCCGGCCCAGAACGTCATCAAGCTCGAGATGAAGTTTGCGCTCGGCATCCGGATGCTCGGCGAGCAGATACCACGTCCAGGCAAGGGCGACTGCCGTCGTCTCATGACCGGCGAGCAGGAGCGTCATCACTTCGTCTCGTAACTGCTGATCGCTCATTCCCTCACCCGTCTCTTCATCACGCGCGTGCAGTAACATGGAGAGCAGGTCGCCGGTATCCTTACCAGTGCGCCGACGTTCATCGATGATCGTGTAGACGACTTCATCGAGCGTGCGACGCGCCTTCACAAAGCGGAGATTTCGCGGCGTCGGCACCCGTTCAGGTAGAACCATCAGGTGTGTCAGGCGGTATCCGAGATGCTCCAGGGCGACCTTTAAGGCGCGCCCGACCGCATCCGTCTTACCGCTGATGTCGGTTGAAAATAGCGCCAGACTTACGATCTGGAGCGTGAGACGCATCATCTCTTTGGCCATATCAAAGGGCTGCCCGGCGCCGGCATACTGCTGCCACTCCCCGGCCATTCCCTCGGTCACGTCCGTCATCGTCGTGGCGAGCGCTGAGATTCGCTGACGGTGAAAGGCGGGCTGTGCGAGGCGGCGCTGGCGCCTCCAGAGATCGCCCTCGCTCGTCACAAGTCCCTGTCCGATGAGCACTCCTAATTGTTGATTGAAAAATCCCTTGTGATAGTTTTGATGGTTTTCCCGCAATACGTAGTCAACGTCGTCGGGATGTGAAATCAGATGCCAGTAGTAAGGAAAGATCGAACGAAAGCGAACGACATCACCGTATGAATGTCTGGCATGTGTGTATAACTTGAGAGGGTCGCGCTGAACTTCGCGCAAACTTCCGAAGGCGATGTTGCCGCGCGGGCCAGGAGCGAGCGCGGGTTTGAGTTTGCTTACCACGGTGGCCATGACTTGCTCCTATGTCTGATCAGCCGGCGACTGAAAAGGCGACCGGCAAGACTCCTTCCACGTCGTGCACGAAGCCTGCAAAGATCGCCTGGGCTTGCCCGACAGGATGCGAGCGCTCGTATCTGCTCGTTATCAAATTGATCCCGTCGCGGAGTTTTGCGGGCGGATCAGTATTTAGAAATGTCAGACGCCACACGATGCGCAGCGGCCATGATGCGGTTACGATCAAACTAATACAGGGCGGCAGAACAAGGCTCTGATTAGCTCCTGTCCGAGCGTGTTCGCCACAATTTCGATACTAACCAGGCGCCAAAAACGAGCGCGACCTTTCCAGCGGTAATCTCGTGCTGACGGCGTGGGTTTTTTGGCAATTGCGCTGTGCGCCGAGGGGAGGATTCTTCGGTCGAGTAAACCCGCGCCACATTCTTCTTTCTCGAGCCCTGACCGATCCCGGTTTTCTCGCCAGGTCTTTTCTCGCCCTGTGCCTTGGCGTCCGGGGCGCCCGCTGCGGCCGCCGCCTGTTCTATCTCAGAATTCATTTCACCGCCGATCAGAATCGCCGCGCCGGTCAGGTAAAACCACAACATCAAGACTATCACGGCTCCGAGCGAGCCGTATGTCGCGCTGTAGGAGTCGAAAAACCTGAGATAGAGGCTGAAGCCGAAAGAAACGAGAAGCCAGAGCGCAACGCCGACAACCGAACCTGGCGTGACCCATTGCCACTTCACGTCGTGAAGGTTCGGGGCAAAATAGTAGATGAGCGCAAAGGCCACTAACACAAAGACCAGCACGATCGGCCATTGCGCAATTTTCCAGGTGATGGTGAAAGCCTGACCGAACGCGAAAGTACCCGCCACCATCTCGGCGATCCGGCCACCGTAGAGAACAAGTATCAGCGCAGAGATAATCAGTACCGCGAGCGCGATTGTTAAAGCGATGGAGACAAGCCGCTCTTTCCACCAGGGGCGTGTCTCTTTAACATCGTAGGCGACGTTGAGCGACGAGCTGATGGCCCCCATGCCGTTGGATGCGGCCCAGAGCGCCGCGAGCAGGCCAAAGGAAAGCTTGCCGCCGCCCTTACCTTCACTGATATCAGTAACAGTTGTTCGGATTAAATCAGAAGCCGCTGCGGGTACCACCCGACCAAGGTAGGAAAGTAAATTGTCGCGAAGCTCCGTGCCGGTCCCAGCAAAGAATCCCAGGAGTGACGTCAGAAACAGTAATAACGGGAAGAGGGCGAGCAAAAAGAAGTAGGATAATTGCGCGGCCCGCCCGAAGACATCATCTTTCTGTACTTCCGCCCAGACGCGCGCGGCCAGCTCCCGC
>JANOGZ010000307.1:0-3389 GCA_031406255.1 Pyrinomonadaceae bacterium
CGCGTCTCCCCGGCGGCGAGCGTGCGGCAACCGGAGACGGCGCGCGCTTGAGACCCTCTCGCCGGCAGATGAAGTGGTAAGGCCGCCGCGCTTGGTGCAGATGCCCGAGGTATGGTATTATCCGCAGTTTGCCGGATCGCATTGATTTTTCGCTTCAATTATAGAGGTATGGCGAAGGAGGAAGCGATAGAGGTGATGGCCAGAGTCCTCGAAACTTTGCCAAACGCGATGTCTTCGCGTCGAGTTGGAGGAGAGCCGTCATCAGGTGCGGGCACATATTTCAGGCAAGATGCGGAAGAATTTTATCCGCATTCTTCCGGGCGATCGCGTGCTGGTCGCGCTTTCTCCTTATGATTTGAACTGCGGCCGGATCACTTACCGCTACGAGTAAAAGGTCAAACGGTTATTTACAAGAGCGGGGTGCGATGGTCCCGAGAGGTGTGTGATGAAAGTACGGGCTTCAGTCAAAAAGATGTGTGATAACTGCAAGGTCATCCACCGTAAAGGCGTGGTGCGTGTGATCTGCACCAACCCGAAGCACAAGCAGCGACAGGGCTAACCGAAGAATTTCGAAAAGTTCGGGGCACTCGCTCGGGCGAGACTTCTTCGCCGCAGATGGTCGCTGAAACATTGATGATCGTAACTCACTAAAGTTCGGAGAGAAGAATAAAGATGGCCCGAATAGTTGGCGTGGATCTGCCGGTTAATAAGCGCGTCGAGATCGGCCTGACGTATATTTATGGCATCGGACGCTCGCGCGCGAATTCGATTTTGCACCAGGCGCAGATTCATCCGGATACCCGCGTCAAGGATCTGGATGAGGGTCAATTGGGCCGTATCCGCTCGGTCATCGAGGGCCAGGGCGATGTCGAGGGTGATCTGCGCAAGCGTGTCCAGATGGACATCAAGCGGCTGATGGATATCGGTTCTTACAGAGGGTTACGACATCGCCGCGGCTTGCCGGTGCGCGGGCAGCGCACGCACACCAATGCGCGTACGCGGAAGGGGCCGCGCCGCGCGACCATCGCGAAGAAGAAGGCGCCCGGCAAGAAGTAACAGCCGTGGTCAGTGGTCAGTGGTCGGTGGTGAGTACAAATCTGATCGCGTCTGACCACTGACCACTGACCACCGACCACTGACCACTGAGGTTTTATGGCAAAAGCAACAGGCGGAAAAAAGAAGGTCTTTCGGAAGAAAGAGAAGAAGAACATCCCGAACGGGATCGTTCACATCGCGGCGTCGTTTAATAACACGATGATCTCGATTACGGACCTTGAAGGTAACCTGATCGCGCAGTCATCTTCGGGCGCGCGCGGCTTTCGCGGTTCGCGTAAAGGAACGCCATTCGCGGCGCAGCAGGCGGCCTACGAGGCGGCCAACAAGGCGAAGGATGCCGGCATGCAGCAGTGCGAAGTGCGCGTCAAGGGGCCCGGGGGGGGGCGCGAATCGGCGATCCGCGCGATCAATAACGCCGGCATCCGTGTTAATGCGATTCGCGACACGACGCCGATTCCGCATAACGGTTGCCGTCCGCCGAAGCGGCGCAGAGTTTAATCGACAAGCTTTCAGCCATCAGCATTCAGCGATCGGCTGATTCAACTACTGAAGGCTGATAGCTGAGAGCTTTTTTAACCTAAAGGATGAAGGGCCGTTAAAGAGCGGTGGCGGGTGTGTTCGCGCGCCGTACGCGGTCTGTAAACTTTTCCGTCTGACGAGATAGACTGGAGGCAGAGAAGTGGCTAGGTATAGAGGTGCGGTGTGCCGTTTGTGCCGCCGCGAAGGCGCGAAGCTTTTCCTGAAGGGCGACCGTTGTTACAAGCCTTCATGCCCGATTGAGAAGCGCGGCACACAGCCGCCTGGACAGCACGGCAATTCTCTGCGGCGCGGCAAGGCGCTGGTCGGCTACGGCCAGCAGTTGCGCGAGAAGCAGAAGGTCAAACGCATTTACTTCATCCTCGAAGGTCAGTTCCGCAACTATTTCGAGCGCGCCGCCCGGCAAAAAGGCATTACCGGCGAGAATCTTCTGGTCCTGCTGGAGCGTCGCCTCGACAACTCGGTATATCGCGCGGGCTTTTCCACCTCGCGCCGTCAGGCGCGCCAGTTGGTCAATCACGGACACATCGAAATTAACGGTCGGAAGGTCGATATCCCCTCTTTCCAGGTGAAAGTGGGAGATGTCATCACCGTCAAAGAGGCGAGCCGCCGCAATCCGCACATCGAAGGAGCATGGCAGACGGCCGCCGGGCGCGGGCGTCCGTCATGGACGATCCCAGCCGAAGGCGGCGACATGAGCGCCCGCGTCACGAGCCTTCCGACGCGCGACGACATTGACCGCTCGATCAACGAGCAACTGATCGTGGAACTTTATAGCAAGTAACTTTCGCGCGCTTGGCGGTGCGCAGTCTCCGGTCATGTTAAATGGCTGTGATTGACCGGCTCCGCCCGCACCACCTTTATATCAATCGCTTCTTCGGTAGAGCTCAAATTATGGCTATGGATCAACATAATCTCTGGACAGGATTTCAGATGCCGCGTCGTCTCGCGGTTGAAGGCGAAACGTTGACCGACCGCTACGGCCGCTTCTCCGCCCAGCCGTTCGAGCGAGGTTTCGGCACGACCATCGGCAATTCACTCCGCCGCGCGCTTCTTTCTTCGATCGAAGGAGCGGCGATCACGGCGGTCAAGATCGAGGGCGTCGAGCACGAGTTCTCATCCATTCGTGGCGTCGTTGAGGATGCGACCGACGTGATTCTGAATTTAAAACAGATTCCGTTCAAACTTCACGGCAATGAGCCGAAAACTTTAACGATCACAAAGAACGGCGCGGGCGAAGTCCTGTCGGGGGACATCGAGGCCGACGGGGATGTGGAAGTGCTCGACCCGGCCGTCTACATCGCGACGGTGAGCGAGGGGGGCTCGCTCAATATCGAGATGCGTCTGAAACGCGGCCGCGGATATGTCTCCGCCGACCGTAACTTCGATGAGGACCTTTCGCTCGGTTACATCCCGGTCGACTCGGTGCATACGCCGGTCAAGAAGGTCAACTACACCGTCGAGGCCGCGCGCCTCGGGCAGAACACGGAGTTTGACAAGCTGACCATCGATGTGTGGACGGATGGTTCGGTCAAGCCGGAGGATTCAATCGGTCTGGCCGCGAAGTTGATCAAAGATCATATGGCGATCTTTATCAACTTTGAGGAGGACACGGACGATTTCGCTTATGCCAATATGGAACGGCCGCCGCTTCCGCGCAACGATCAACTCGATCGCTCCGTGGATGAGCTGGAGCTCTCCGTGCGCTCATACAATTGTCGAACTGGCGCGGCGCACGCACCAGTTGCATGGCGGCATTGTCCACGTACATGTGCGACAGCGCGACATCCGGGAAG
>JANOGZ010000345.1:0-2223 GCA_031406255.1 Pyrinomonadaceae bacterium
GATCGCTTCCACCGCGTTGATGGGGCCGCTGACCTGCGGCGCGCTTCCCGAGAAATCGACCGTCGCCGTGTCATCTTTGATCGTCACGCGGACGCGCAGCGTGATCTCCTCGGTGCCCGCGCCGTCATCATCGAGCGCGTCTTGAGCCCGATAAACTCCGTCGGGAATCGCGGCGATGGTCGCGCGCATGATACGCGCCGAATACTCAATCAAGTGTGCCGCATACTCACGCGCTTCGCGCGCGCCCGTGCGCTCGACGATCTCGCGAAGGCGCGCCGCGCCCGTCTTCAGAGACCCGATCTGCGCCTCGAAGTCCGCGCGCCGCTCAGCTCCCGCGCGCACGTTGGCCAGCACCAATTGCCACACGTCTTCGGCGAGATGCCCGCCGCGCACGATGCGTACCGGCGGGATGCGCAAGCCTTCGCCGTAGATATCCGTCGCGATCCCCATCGAGCCCGGTGTCGCCCCGCCGATGTCGGCGTGGTGTGCGCGCGTCGCCACGTAGAACAGCGGACGCGGCGAAGCATCCGCGGGCGCGCGACCCTGTTTTCGCGCGGCGGGCATCGCGCGGCTGCCTCTTTTCGCCCGTCTTTCGTCTTTTACGCGCTGCCCTTTACCTTCTGTTTCGTCTTCAAAGACTCCGGCGATAAGCGTTACGTCCGGCAGGTGTGTGCCGCCCGCGAAGGGATCATTCAAAGCGATCACATCGCCGGGCGCGGGATCAATCGCGCCGAGCGCCGCCGCGACGGCCAGCGGCATCGAGCCGAGATGGACGGGCATGTGGTCGCCCTGCGCGACGACACGTCCGCGCGCATCGAAGACGGCGCAGGAATAGTCGCGCCGTTCTTTGATGTTCGGCGAGAAGGCGGTGCGCCGCAGCGCGATGCCCATCTCTTCCGCGACCGAAGTGTAGAGCGCGCGATAGATTTCGAGCGTTGTCGGATCGAAGCTGCGTTTCATGGTTCGATGATGATATTTCCAAACCGGTCGAGCCCGGCGCGCGCGCCCCTCGGGACGAGCGTCGTCGAAGAATACTCCGTAATGATGCAGGGTGTTTTTAAACGCGCGCCGGCCCGCAGCGCGTCGCGGAAATAAAGAGCGACGCGCGCTTTTCCTTCCGTGAAATATACCCCGGCGTGCGCCTGTGGCGGCGCGGCCCGTTGCTGAATCGGTGTGGCCGGGCGGGCCGGTCGTTCGGCTTCTAACTTCTCGACGATGCCGATCGAGCGCAGGCGCGCGCTGACGATCTCGATCGTGTTGGCGTTCTGCGCGTAACCATAGCGCGCGTGATGCGTGCGGTGAAAGAGCCTGATCAGCGCTTGATCAGCCATGCCGGGCGTCCATTTGATCTCCAACTCGAACGATTGCCCCTGATAGCGTGCCGCCAGCGTGCGTTCATGACGCTGACGCGGATCCGTGAAATCTTCGCGGCGGAGTGCGGCGCGCGCCGCGCGCTCCATTTCGCGGAACGCTCGTGCCAGAGAGGCGCGGCAGTCGCTCGTCCCGGCCTCCAGCATTACGGTGCGGCTTGTATCTTTAACGACATCAGACGAGAGCGCGCCATGCGCCGAGAGCGCGCCCGGACGACGCGGGATGATCACGCGCGGAATGCGCAGCGCACGTGCCAGTTCGACCGCATGCAATCCGCCCGCGCCGCCGAACGAGACGAGCGCGAACTGGCGTGGATCATAGCCACGCTCGACCGAGACGGCGCGCAGCGCGCGCTCCATCCCGGCATTAACGATCCGCACGACGCCGAGCGCCGCTTCCCACGCGCTTACCTTTCTTTTCCCGGCCGTGCTGATCTCGCGCGCCAGTTTGGTCAGGGCCCTCTCCGCCCTCCCCTCGTCGAGGCGAAACTCGCCGCCGAGGAGTTGCGCTCCACCGAAGCGCCCGAGCAGCAGATTGGCATCCGTCACGGTCGGCAGCAACGACCTTCCGTAGCAGGCCGGCCCGGGGTCGGCCCCGGCGGATTCAGGCCCGACGCGTAAGGAGCCGCCCGCATCAACGCGCGCGATCGATCCGCCGCCCGCCCCGACCGTGTGAATGTCCATCACCGGCACGGCGACCGGCAGTTCGGCCACCATCGCTTCATTCGTCGTGCGTACCCGTCCCTCCGCGCAGAGCGCGACATCAGTCGAGGTTCCGCCCATGTCGAAGGTGATGATGTTCGGCGCGCGCGCGCCCTGGCGGAGATGCGCCACACGTCGCAGCGCACCGACC
>JANOGZ010000435.1:0-6154 GCA_031406255.1 Pyrinomonadaceae bacterium
GCTTGCCGCGCCATCATCGCCGGCAGCCGTCACAATGGCCACCCGCGCTTCTTCGGTTACGTCGCTTCGCCGGCGGCACCCGTCGGCGCGTTCGCCGCTCTGCTGACGGCGGCGCTCAACCAGAACGTGACCTCGTGGCGCTCCGCTCCGGCGGCGACCGAGGTGGAGAGAACAGTCGTCAGCTGGCTCGCCGAACTCGTCGGTTACGACCGAAACGCGGGCGGTCTGCTGACGAGCGGCGGCTCGATGGCAAACCTCAACGCGCTTCTTATCGCTCACCGCGCGCGTTCGCCGAACGATCCATCGCAGGAGGGCTTGTGGCGCAGCACCGCGGACGACGCGCCGATGACCCTCTATGTCTCGGATCAGGTGCATCTCTCGATTCCGAAGGCGGCCGATCTGCTCGGCCTCGGCCGCAGACAGGTGCGCGTCGTCAGTAGCGACAGGGGGTTTCGCATGGATGTGTCGCAGCTGCGCGAGATGATCGCGGGCGATGTTAAAGCCGGGCGGCATCCCTTCTGCGTGGTCGGGAGCGCGGGCACGGTGAACACCGGCGCGGTTGATCCGCTCGCGGAAATCGCGCAGGTCGCCGCCGAGCATAAATTGTGGTTTCACATCGACGGCGCCTACGGCGCGCTGGCGGCGCTCGATAAATCGAAGCGCGAGTTGTTCGACGGAATCGCGCTCGCCGATTCGCTCGCGCTCGATCCGCATAAATGGCTCTACGCGCCGGTTGATTGCGGCTGCCTGTTGTTTCGCGATCCCCGACAGGCGCGCGCGGCCTTCGGCGCCAGCGAAGCGCAATACATTCATGTTTACGAAGAGCAGGACGAAGAAGCTTTCGCCTTCTGGGACTACGGCGTCGAGCTGTCGCGCCCCTTTCGCGCGCTGAAAATCTGGATGATGCTGCGTTATTACGGCACGCGCCGGATCGCCGCCGCGATTGAGGAAGATAACGCGCTGGCGGCATATTTCGCCGAGCGTGTGGCGGCGAGCGCCGATTTTGAGCTGCTCGCGCCGGTCACGCTTGGCATCTGCTGTTTTCGTTATCTCACGCCGCACGCGCGGCGCGCGCTTTCCGCCGCCGACACCACCGCGGATGAGCGCCAGAAACTGAATACGGAGCTTGACGAGTTGAATACGCGCATCATGCGCGCTGTGCAGCGCGGCGGGCGGGCTTATCTGTCGAACGCGCAACTGCGCGGGCGCTTCGCCCTGCGCGCGTCGATCACCAACTTTCGCACGACGCGCTCCGATATAGATGCGACGCTCGACGTCGTGCGCGATGCGGCGCAGAATCTTGTTCGAGCGGAGACTGAATGGCCTTGAGTGAGCAGGTGCGGGGTGAACAACCGTCCCCGGGTCTATATCAGCGCGAGTTGCGGCTCGCGGTCGAGCTGGCGCGGGAGGCCGGCGCGGCGACGCTCGCGCTCTACGGCACGCCGCTGCGCGTCGAGCACAAGGGCGATCATCATGAGCCGGTGACGCAGGCCGATCGCGCGGCCAATGAGCTGATCGTGCGCGGTCTGCGCGGGGCGTTTCCCGGGGATGGGATTCTCGCCGAAGAATCGATTGACACCGCGCGACGCCTGACGAAAGAGCGCGTGTGGATCGTCGACCCGCTGGACGGAACGCGCGGCTTTATCGAGGGCAACGGTGATTTCGCGGTGCAGATCGGACTCGCACAGGCGGGCGAAAGCGTGTGCGGCGTCGTGTACCAGCCCGTCCCCGACGTTCTCTACTGGGCGGCGCACGGGCACGGCTCATGGGTCGCGCGTCCGGAGACCGGAACCGAACGCCTGCGCGTGACGGATGAAAGAGAGCTGACGCGCATGCGTCTGGCCGCCAGCCGCTCGCACCGCAGCCCGCGCATGGACACGGTCGTTACAGCGTTGGACATAAAGGAAGAGGTGCGCCGCAATTCGGTCGGGATCAAGATCGGTCTGATCGTGGAGCGGCAGTGCGACCTCTATATTCATCTCTCGCCGCGCACGAAGCAGTGGGACACCTGCGCGCCGGAGGTGATCATCCATGAAGCCGGTGGAAGACTCACGGATCTGTGGGGCGCGCCGCTCTGCTACAACACGCCGGACGTCTTCAACCGCAATGGTCTCGTCGCCACCAACGGCGTGGCGCATCCGCAAGTTATCGAGAAACTCGCGCCGCTGCTCGCTGAATTCGGGCGCGCGCCGGTGTGAACCGTGGCAGTTAGCTGGTGAGGGGATTTCGCGTATAGACATTTTGACAGTCTGGCTGCGCTGAAGTTAGCATCCTCCTCGCTCAAGTCTCTGCCGTGTTGCCGTCTCGGACGCTGCCCTGCGCTCCTTCGGTCGGCGTTGCCGGTCTTCTGTTCATCAATGCGCACACGTATTCCTTCTTTCGTGAGTATTCGATCCAAGTTGCTGGCCGTCTTCTTCGTTTTCGGCATCGCTCCGCTGCTGTTGCTGAGTATCGTCAATTATCTAAACGGCGTGCGAACGGTCGAAGACCTGCTGCGTGAGGAGGTCGGCTACCGCGCGACGCGGATGGCGCGCGATGTGAGAGAGGTACTACGCGACCGCGAGGCGGACCTGGCCGGTCTGGCGCGCGCGCGTTCGCTGCGTGAGTATGTGCGCGCGGCGCGCCCGGAGACGACGGCGCGGAAGAGTCTGCGGAGGGCCACGTCGGCGGCCTCGCCTGTGGCGGACGGCCCCGTGGCTATTCCGGAGGACCTGCGGGCGGACATCACCGCATTTTTCCGTAACACTCATAATTATTACGCGACGCTGACGTGTCTGCGCGCCGAAGGAGAGCCGCTGTTTCGCGCCGAACGCGCGAAGCCTTCGGCGGGCGGCGCCGCCGCCGAGGTGCGCTTTCAAACGAAGGATTTTGTGATGAGCGGGGTGCGTCCGGACGCGCGCGTGTGGTCAACGCCAAACCCGACGCTGCTGCGCTCCCCCGTGACGCGAGAATCTTTCGGCGCCGTGCTGCGCTATACCATCCCTGTCTTTATCGAGGAAGTCTCGGGAGCGGATGCGCGGCACGGGGCGCTCGTCGCGGACCTTGACCTGAGCGTGTTGTTCGAAGAGGCGAAAGAAAACGCGGCGGCGCTCGCGACATCGGCGGCGCCGGCGCGGCTCGTCGTCGTTCTCGACCGCGCCGGGAATATCATTCATCACACGAGCGATGCGCTCAAATTCCAGCAGATCGCGACCACGATGCCGTTCTTCAAACCGATCGCCGATCGGATGATGGCCGGCGCGAGCGGAACCGACTTTTATCACAACTCGGATGACGATTGGTGGCTGGCGTCGTACCGGCCGATCCCCGATCTCGGTCTCTCGGTAGCCGCCGCGGGTAATTACAGCGGCGCCGTCGCCGGGCTCCAGCGCGCCGGATGGATCAGCATCGTGCTCTCGGTACTGGCGGCGCTGGCCGCCACCGGACTATTGATCCTGGTCATCAGGCGCACCGCGCGGCGGATCGAGCGGGTGGCGGCCGGCGCGGCGGCGATCGCCGGCGGTGATCTCGACCAGCGCATCGATGTGCGCGCCAGCGATGAGACGCGCCTTCTGGCCGAGAGCTTCAACCGGATGACCGATCGCCTGCGCGAACATATCGCCCGTGAAGCGGAAACGCGCCAGTTTGAATCCTTCATGCGGCTCTCGGCGATGCTGACGCACGATCTGAAAAACTCGATCACCTCGTTGTCGATGCTCGTCAGTAACATGGAGCGTCAATTTCACCGCGAGGAGTTTCGCGCCGACGCCATCTGGTCGCTGCGTGAAGCGACGGATAAATTGCGCCGCATCGTCGCCCGGCTCAGCGAGCCCGTGAAATCGCTGAGCGGCGAGTATCGTCGCGACGCCAAATCGACTGACCTGGTGCCGATTATCAAGCGTGTGCTGGCCGCGACAGCCGAACCCTCCGCCCCGCTCTATCAGATCGAGGCGCATCTGCCCGAGACGCTGGTCGAAACAATTGAGCCGGAGCGCATCGAGAACGTCATCGAGAATCTGGTGATCAACGCGCTCGAAGCGATGGGCGCGCGGGGCGGGCGACTGACGGTCGAAGCCGGCAAGGACGAGGCGGGACGAACCTTTTTCAGCGTCGCTGACACGGGCGTCGGGATGAGCGAAGAATTCTTGCGCACGAAATTGTTTCACGCTTTCGCGACGACCAAGAGCAAAGGCATCGGGCTCGGCCTCTTTACGTGTCGCGAGATCGTCGAAGCGCACGGCGGCCGTCTCGATGTGGAATCCAAACCCGGCGTTGGCACGCGCTTTCGCGTCGTGCTACCATCCAGCGTTTTCACATCGCGCGATCGGCAAGAGCAGATGCGAAAAAAAGCGTCGGCGAGCGGTCGGCATGAGAGATAAACACCCCCTTCAGCTTTTCCAGATGACCGAGAGTTAACAGTAGCGCTCACGCGGGCCGGCGTGCCCTGCGGCGGCGCCAGCGGCGCCCCCCGCTCAACAGCTCACAGCGCGGTGGCAGCGGCGCCGACCATTCAAATGTCCGAAGAAAAGCAGGAAAAAACGACGGTGCTGCTGGTTGAAGATGACCGCGCGCTGCGGCGTCAACTCTTCTGGGCGCTCGGCGATGACCACCGCGTGCTCGAAGCCGAAACGCGCGCCGAGGCGATCGAGCAGATGCAGCGCGAGAAACCCGACGTGGTGCTCTGCGATCTTCATCTGCCACCGGATCTGGAGGGGATCTCCGAGGGGCTCGCCGTCATCGATGCGGCGCGGGGCGCGCGACCCAGCGTGCCCGTCGTCGTCATTACCGGAAGCGGGACGAAGCAGGCCGCGCTCGAAGCGATCCGTCGTGGCGCCTACGGATTTTTCGAGAAACCTTTCGATCAGGAAGAAGTATCGCATATCGTGCGGCAGGCGGCGCGCGTCCGCCGCCTCGAGCAGGAAGTTTCGCGGCTCCGCTCGGAACTCGACAAATGCAAAGGCTTCGGACGTTTCATCGGCGCGAGCCCGTCGCTCGACCGCGTGCTCGTCCAAGCGCGCGCCGTCGCCGACACGAGCGCCACGGTCTTGCTGACGGGCGAGAATGGAACCGGCAAGGAAATACTGGCGCATGCGATCCACGAAGAAAGCGCGCGCGAAAGCGGGCCCTTTATCGCCGTCAGTTGCGCCGCACTGCCGGAATCGCTCATCGAATCCGAATTGTTCGGACACGAAAAGGGCGCCTTCACCGGCGCGCTGCATGCCAGGAAGGGGCGCTTCGAGCTCGCCGACGGCGGCACGCTCTTTCTCGATGAGATCGGCGAATTGAACGCCGCCGTGCAGGTCAAGCTCCTGCGCGTGCTGCAGGAGCGCGCCTTCGAGCGCGTCGGGGGCACCAAGACGCTCGGAGTCGATATTCGTCTGATCGCCGCCAGCAACCGGGATCTGGAACAGGAAGTCGAAGCCGGGAGGTTTCGCCGCGATCTGTTTTATCGCCTCAACGTCGTCCCACTGGCTCTCCCGCCGCTCCGCGAACGGCGTGAGGATATCCCTGTTCTCGCCGCACACTTCGCCGCCAAGGCCGCCGAAAAGCACGGACGCGCGCTCGCCGAGCTCGACCCGGCGCTCATCGAAGCGCTCGCCGAATATGATTGGCCGGGTAATATCCGCGAACTCGAAAATCTGATCGAGCGCCTCGTCGTGTTGACCCCCGGGGGGCGCCTCAGCACGGAATTTTTGCCGGAAAAGATGTTTCATGTCGTCCCGGAAGCGGCCGCCCTTCCGGAAGTCGGCGATGAAACCACGCTCGAGGGCGCCGTCACGGCTGTCAAACGGCGCCTGCTTATTAGCGCTATCGAATACGCGGGCGGTAATAAAGCGGCGGCGGCCAAACGCCTCGGAATCAGTCGTTCGTACCTCCACCGGCTGATCAGCGAACTGGGGATCACCAGCACGTAGAAGATTTCTCGCCCGCCCCAAGCAATCTACTCCATCAGACATATCTTAAGTGCTGCCCGGGAGTGTGCACATTTGTGCACACTGGCGATAGGCTCCCGTTTACTCCTGTGCACACCCGGGCCCCGATCCAGCACGTTGGCGGGCGTTTCTCTGCGGTATATCGCGGTGTTTCGCCTGTCGGGAAGCCTGGCATGGGTGTTGCAATCGAGAATATCGCAATTACACGCGGGCCGTCGGGCAGAAGCATTTATTGATCAGCT
>JANOGZ010000610.1:0-2558 GCA_031406255.1 Pyrinomonadaceae bacterium
GCTCCGGCCGGACGGTCGTCCGCGTCGGCGCCGGCATCTTCTACAACCGGGTTCTGTTGCGGACGCTGGACGATTTTTCACTCGGCCGTCAGCAGCTCTTTATTGACAGCGCGCGCGATCCCATAACGGGAAGAACCCTGAGCGCCGCCGAGCAGCGCGCTTTCCTCGCCGCGAACATTCGCTTCCCTGAAGTTTTCGCGCCGGATTCGCCGCTCGTCCGACGACTCGGCAGGCTCAATACGGATTTCTCGCGGCGCCTCGATCCGGATTTGCGCGTCCCGGAGAGTTACCAGCTCACTGCCGGTCTCGAACGCGAAATGGGCCGCGGACTATTCTTTGAAGCCAACTATACTTTTAATCGCGGCCTCCATCTATGGCGGGAATTCAACGCCAACGCGCCGCGTCTGCCCGCCGGATTCAGGGACTTCGCTGAATACCTGCGGTCGCGTGATTTCGCGAATCTTCGCGATCCGACCGGCATCCGCCGGCTCTACAACGCTTCGACGGCTGGCGAACTGGTCCGGTTCACCGAAGCGCCGAGTGATCCGACAAACACGGAGGTGATCGGGCGCACCACCGAATTCGGTATTCCCATCTCTGTTTTTAATCTTAACAGTATCAATTCGACGACGACGCTCGAAGTGGCACGCGAAGCGCTGAGAAATTTGCGACCCGATCCCGCGCGCGAACAAATCGAGCAGCTCGCTTCCATTGGTAACAGCTTCTATCACGGCCTGACGCTCGAAGTGCGCCGCCGCTTCGCCGGCCAGGAGAATGGTCTCCGATTCTCATTTCGCGCCGCCTATACGCTCTCACGCCTGGTTGACGATGGAATCGTGAACACGTCGAGCGCGCTCAGGGTCGGAGATTTTCGCGGCGAGCGCGCCCGCAGCCTCCTTGACCGGCGACACCGGTTTGTTTTCTCCGGCACGTTTGAGATGCCGCACGCGCTGGGAGGCCTGCGCCTCTCGCCCCTCATGCGCCTCGCCACGGGCGCGCCGTTTAATATTTCGATCGGTGGCGATGATCGCAACCTTGATGATGTGGGCACTGATCGTCCGCTATTCACGGGGGACGCGCGTCTGCTCAGTGCGCGACGTCCGGGCGAACGCGCCAGTCCGGCGCTGCTCACGGCCTTCGCACTACCGACCATCGGTCGCACGGGCGACTTGCCGCGCAATGCCGCCACCGGGCCAGGAATCTTCGCGCTCGATCTCAATGTGACGCGCGAGTTTCGTTTGCCCAAAGGGAGACGCCTGCGCCCCGTCATTGAAGTCGATAACCTGCTTAACAAAACCGTCTTCAGCTTCGGCGCGGAGTTTATCAACTTTGAGGCGCTCAGCCCGGCGGCGACGGCTGAACAACGACAGCGCTTTCTCGATTCTTTTCTCGTCACGACACGGACGCTGCGCCCGCGCATGATGCGTCTCGGTGTGCGCTTTGATTTTTGACGGATTCCAGTTACGTGTGGGTCTTTCCAGCAAAGTCCGCAGTGCTGTTCGAGGGGTGGAAATCAGTAATGCTGCGCAAAGCCGCTTCACTGGTTATGAAGCGGCCTCGCATACCGACTCGCATACCGAATACGGATTTTGGTGTGCAGCCTAATTCTACTTTAGTTTGGGAGGAAAGGTATCAATGAACGCCTCGATAACACGCGGATCAAACTGCTTGCCGCCGTGATCGCGCAGTTCCGTGATCGCCGCTTCATGAGAAAGCGGCGGGCGGTAAGGGCGCACGGCGACCATCGCATCATAGGTGTCAGCCACCTGTACGATACGCGCCATTAGCGGAATATCTTCACCACCGAGTTTGTGCGGATACCCTTTGCCATCCCATCGTTCATGGTGATGCTGCGTGCGGACGCGCAACTCGGGGGGCAGATTAAAGTATGAAGCCAGCAACGCGCCGAAAGTCGGGTGCATGTGCAGAATAAACTGCTCGAGGCGGGACGGCTTGCGCGGTCGGTTCAAAACAGCTTGCGGGACGAGGAGCTTGCCGACATCGTGCAACATCGCGGTATACGCCAGTTGCTTTAGTCGCGTATCGTCGAAGCCAAAGGCGCGTCCCGTCGCCCGCGTGAGCCTCGCCGCGCGCATGCTGTGGTGAAATGTAGACGGACGCGTGCGCCTCAAACGCCTGAGCAAGGCGTCAGTACCGTCTGTCCGGTGAAGGCTTCCGATGGCTTTCATGCGATCGCAGAACTGTTGTAAGTGACCGCCCCAACCCATATTCACCAGGCGAACCGTGGCGACACCCGCCGCGGCTTCCAACGAAAAGTCGTCGTACATGGACACTCCTTTTGATCAAAGGCCAGAACACGTCGGGGGAAGTAAACTCTACGGCTCCATCAACCGGCTCTCTGCTCAAGTAACCACGAGTAAAACGCCACTGGCTCGTTCTCGTCGGGATGTGATTCGCACACCCGTGCGTGTGCACCTGGCGTGCCATGTTTCCCGCGTGCAACAACCATTCTGAAAAATGCGCAAGTGTAGGCCATTCAACAGTTAAGTGGGTATGACGCTTAGTGCTGAAGGAGACCGGCTTTGGCCCGGATAAGT
>JANOGZ010001194.1:0-1231 GCA_031406255.1 Pyrinomonadaceae bacterium
GTAATGTTCGTCACATAGAGGATGGTGAGCATCTCCGCCAGCCCTTCGCACGTCCTGATGATGATGTCGGAGATGAGCAGGCGCTTGAGGGCGCCGTGGAAAGATCGCCACACACCTCTGAGGCGCACGGGCGCGCCGACCACGACCTGCAGGTTGATAGCGAGCACGACAAACGCCGTGAGTGCCGCGATGACGAGCGTCGCGGCAAGGCCCGCGCGCACGCCGGCGGTCGTCCCGTAGGAGGCGATGAGCGCGCCGCCGATGAGTGGCGCGACCGTCATCGGCACACGCTTCAGCATCGACTGAAGGGTAAAACCCATCGCGCGGCGCTCTCGCGGGAGCGCGTCGCCGATCACGGCGAAGATCGCCGGCGAAGCCATGCTCTGCCACGCCATCGAAAAGGCCAGGCCGATGAAGAGGAACGGCCATGAAGGACTGAGCAGGTAGATGAGATAACCTGCGGAAGCCAGCGCGATGAAGATCAGAAACGCGCGGCGGCGTCCGACACGATCAGCGAGCCATCCGCCGGGATACTGGTAAATGGCATCAACGAAGTCTTTGGTGGTTCCGAAGAGGCCGATGGCGAGCGTGCCCGCACCGAGCGCTTCCATGTACTTGGGTAAAAATTTTTTCCACAGCTCCTCGCCCAGCCCGAGAAGAAAAACGGCCGCTGAAACGGCCACCACATTGCGTTCCAGACCGAGATAGTTGGCGACTCTCCGGCGTCGTGTCATCGCGACCCTGGGTGCTTTACGTTTCACTTCGTCGAGGGGCTTTCCCCTTATCCGAATAACAAGATCCGGCCGAGGCCGATCAGTCCGCCGGCCAGCACGACCCACAGCACATCCGCCTTGAAACGATAAAGGGCGACGAAGGCGGCGATGCTCATCACGGCCACAACATAATCGGGACGACCCGCCCACCCTCGGGGCCAGATGACCGCCGCGCCGAAGACGAGCGCGAGATTCAAAATCACGCCCACGACGGCGGCGGTCACGCCGGAGAGCGCGCCCGTCAGATTCCTGTTTCCGCGCACCACTTCGACATAGGGCGCGCCGACGAGGATGAAGAGGAAGCTGGGAAGGAACGTGACGTACGTGGTCACGAGCGCGCCGGTCACCGCGCTCGCCGTCTGAGTCATATTCTGCGGGTTGTTCCATCCGGCCATGAAGCCGATGAACTGCAAGACCATGATGAGCGGCCCCGGCGTCGTCTCGGCCAGCGCCAGCCC
>JANOGZ010000693.1:0-1770 GCA_031406255.1 Pyrinomonadaceae bacterium
TGAAGCCTTACCTGCGCTGAAAGTGAAAGGCAAAGTGGAGGCGGTGGCCGTCTACCGGCCGGCATTGAATGACCAGACGCCGCGCAGCACCACACGCTTCCACGCGAGGGCGCGCACCGGGATGGTCGGCCGCGCACGAGAGTGTGAGCTTTTGGCCGAGCAGATCCAGTCGCTTCAGAGCGAAGGCCGGGGAGGCTGCGTGGTGATCGAGGGTGAAGCCGGGATCGGAAAATCCCGGCTCGTCGAAGAGTTGATCACGGAAGCGCAGCGCCAGGGCGTCCGCATCTTAAGCGGCGGTGGCGACTCCATCGAAAGGACCACTCCCTACTACGCGTGGCGCCAGGTCTTCACACAGCTCTTCGCGCTCGATGAACTGGCAGCTGATCCGGTCGCCCAGAAGACGCGCGTCCAGAATCGATTGCCAGGTGATCCGAAAGTGTTGCGGCTGGCTCCGCTGCTCGACGTCGTGCTGCCGTTCGAGTGGATCGATAATGAATTCACCAGACAAATGACGGGCGAGGGTCGCGCCGACAATACGCATGCGCTGTTGGTTCAGATATTGCAGGAAGCGGCCACCAGAGGACCGCTGCTGCTCATCATCGAAGACGCGCACTGGTTCGACTCCGGGTCGTGGGCGTTGCTGCAACTGGTCAGCCAGAGAGTGCAGCCGCTGCTGCTCGTCATCGACACGCGCCCGATGAGTGAGCCGCTGCCAGCTGATTACACGCAGTTGCTGAGCGCGGCGAGCACGCGGCGGCTGGTGCTCAAGTCGCTGCCCGTGACGGAAGCCGTGACGCTCGCCTGCCAGTGCCTCGGGGTGGAGAGTTTGCCGGAGCCGGTGGCGGCGCTGATCCGCGATAAGGCTGCGGGTCATCCCTTCTTCAGTGAAGAGCTGGCTTTCGCGCTGCGTGATGGAGGTCTGATTAGCGTCACTGACGGGCAGTGCCAGATCGCTGCGGGCGCGGGCGACATGCTCTCGTGGAAATTCCCGGACACGATACAGGGAGTGATCACGAGCCGCATCGATCGGCTGACGCCGCCGCAACAGTTGGCGCTCAAGACGGCGAGCGTCATCGGGCGGGTGTTTACGACGCGTATTCTGCACGACATTTATCCGATCGAAGCTGACAGGCCGCACCTGGGTGACTTCCTCACGGCGCTGGAGAGATTGGACCTGACGTTGCTGGAGACGCCGGAGCCGGAGCTGGCCTATCTGTTCAAGCACATGATCACGCTGGAAGTGGCCTACGAGCTGATGCTGTTTGCGCAGCGGCGGCAACTGCATCAGGCGGTGGCGAAGTGGTACGAGCAGACGGAGGTCGGCAACATCGCGCCGTACTATCCGATACTGGCGCATCACTGGAGCAAGGCAGAAGTACCGGCGAAGGCGATCGAGTATCTGACGAAGGCGGGCGAGCAGGCGCTGCAGAGCAGTGCGTATCGGGAAGCGATGGGGTTCATCAGTGAGGCGATCGCGCTCTCATCGCGGCGCGAAGAACAAAGCGACGCGCAGCAGCAGGCAAGATGGGAGTGGCAGTTGGGCGAAGCGCGCTATGGGTTGGGTGAAGTAGCGGAGAGCAGTGCGCCGCTGGAGCGGGCGGTGAAGCTGCTGGGGTGGGCGGTACCACGCACGCGAGGAAGAATGGTGGCGAGCCTCGCGAGGCAAATCGCACAGCAAGCGCTGCACAGATTATGGCCGGCGAGGTTCATCGGACGAGCCGAGGCAAAGCGTGAGGAGCTGCTCGAGGCGGCGCTCGCCTATGAGCGATT
>JANOGZ010000712.1:0-3817 GCA_031406255.1 Pyrinomonadaceae bacterium
TAGGCATAGAGTTTTCGCACAGTCTGATGAGTTGTTATGCTCGCCCTTCATCTTCAGCATGCCACCTGAGAAGCGCATCCTTGAGCCACGCTGGAGCAGTGTCCATCGGCGGCATCGGTTCGTTGCGCGTCACCTCTTCGGCGCGCCTATTCATCTCCGCAAGCGAAGGCACGTCCCATTCCGCGCGTTCGGCATCAGAAGTCGCTGGCTCAACATCCCAGACACGCTGCCGCCTTCCATCCGGCACAATCTGCGTTCCGTACTTCTGCGGCTTACCCTGATACATCAGCCATCTGTCGTAAGTCGCCGCAGCTAACCAGCGCGCACGACGTAAGCCGAGTTCAACCGCCTCCTTCGCCAAGATGTGAGCCTGCCAAATCTCTTCTACACTCTCGCCGTGATTGAGAATCCATGCGGCATGATAATAATCTTCAGGCTCTTTCAACCCGCCAGACTTAATAATGCCTTGAAGACGCTTCCGACGTTCAGCATCCCGTTCACGCAATAACCAATACTCCGGCGTACCATACTCAGGATGATTAGTACGCTCATCTTGGTCTGTGCGAAATAAGTCTTGTAGCTCGCTACTCATCAACCTTTCCTCTCTACGCTAGAGGCTAGTGCATAACGCTGGAATTGAGCGGCGCACACTCAATCTGACTTTTGAGAGGCCACCTATTTGTGCGTCCGGTTGAATGACAGCTTGTGTGAAAACCACTGATTATTTCAAAACCGCCACTTAAAGGGATGTAAGTTGCGCCTCACTAGCCATACCTCGGAGAAAGTAGTTGGTTAAGCGGGACAGATTATAAAGGTTGAAGTTTTTCTCGCAACAGAGCCCCCTACCGTGCATAGTGGGTGTATAGTAGTCGGCTGCTAAGAGAAGAAGAAGCCGCCATCAGCGCGGCAACGCACAAAGACTTGGTCTTGCTGATAAAAAGTATGCCCGACGTGGCTATGAGCGGGCTCAGGGCGGCACTAATGGAGATTTTGAGCGGCGCTGGCATGCAGCTTTCCATATCACTGAGAGGGAGTCTGTTATTCCAGCAGAGCAATAATATCTTCTATCTCTCAAACTGAAGCACTACCATTTGCTTCGGACCTAACCGGCCCGATGGACTCATCAGGAGGATCCTTATGCCGCGTTATCGCGCCGCTGGCCTTCTAATCTCCGCATTCTTTTTTGCATTCGGGGCCTGGACGATCGTCTCCGGCGCGCTCGGCCAGGCGCGTGACGGAAGGCGTTCTTCAGCAAGCAGAACCCAGGGCCTCGCCGCGTGGGAGCAGGTGTATTCGGTCCTGACCCATCCGCGCTGCATCAACTGTCACACTGCCACAAATTATCCGCAGCAAGGGGATGACCGGCTTCGTCACTTTGCCAACGTGATTCGAGGCCCGGAGGGCAAAGGCGTGCCAGGACTGAATTGCGCGAGTTGCCATCAGGAGACCAACGCTGACAGCACCGGCGTGCCCGGCGGTCACAACTGGCACCTGGCGCCGCTATCCATGAAATGGCAGGACCTGAATGACAATCCTTTGTCCAGTGCGGCCGTTTGTCGGGCTGTCACCGATCGGTCGAAGAATCACAACCTCAACGGGCCGGGGTTGCTAAAGCATCACGAAGAAGAGCCGCTCGTGCTCTGGGCATGGGAGCCGGGTCGGCGCCCCGACGGCACGATGCGCACGCCGCCGCCGCTGACACATGAAGAATTTGTCGCCGCGACCCGCCGCTGGGTGAAAGCCGGGACACCGTGCCCGCCGGGAAGATAGGAGAATCAGCCATGGCAAAGTATCAACTCAACATAAATGGAGAGCGCAAAGAGGTGTCGGTCGACCCTTCGACCCCGCTGCTCTGGGTGCTGCGTGAAGACTTGAAGATGACGGGCACGAAATACGGCTGCGGTGTCAGCGCGTGCGGCGCTTGTACGGTGCACGTGGCCGGGGTGGCGACCCGCTCCTGTGTGGTCCCGGTATCGCTGATCGGGGAACGACCCGTGGTGACCATCGAGGCGATGGGCGAGGACCCGGTCGGCCGCGTTGTTCAGGACGCCTGGGTGGAAACGGACGTGGTGCAGTGCGGTTACTGTCAGAGCGGACAGATCATGAGCGCGGTCGCGCTCCTCAGGCACACGCCCAGGCCGACCGACACCAACATCGAAGAATCGCTGGGCGGGAACATCTGCCGCTGCGGCACCTACGTCCGCATCCGCGAGGCCATCAAGCTCGCTGCACAGAAGCTCAAGTGAAGGGAGGCCGCAAAAGATGTCAGCCGCGACCACGAATGCCAAAGATCAACACCTGAACCGGCGCAGCTTTCTGCGCGTCTCAGCGACTGCCGCAGGCGGTCTGCTCATTTCGCTATACCTCAATCCTCCTTCGGCAGCCCACGAGGGAAGTCAGTCACAGCCCGAGTCGAAGGTCTACCCGCCGGACGCCTTCGTCCACATCAGGCCGGATGGCAAGATCGTCATCCAGGTGAACCGACTGGAGTTCGGTCAAGGTGTTCAAACGGCCTTGCCGATGATCCTGGCCGACGAGATGGATGCTGATTGGTCGCAGGTTGTGGCGGAACTCGCCCCCGCCGCCGACGTTTATAAAGACCCTGTGTTTGGCATCCAGATGGTCGGCGGCTCCGGTTCCATCGCGCACTCTTTTCAGCAGTATCGGGAACTGGGCGCCAGGGCGCGCGCGATGCTCGTCGCCACCGCCGCAGAGCGCTGGAAAGTCACGCCAGACAAATGCCGCACGGAACAGAGCGTCGTTCACGGGCCGGGCGGCCAGTCCGCCCGGTACGCCGAACTGGCTGATGAGGCCGCGCGCGGAGCCGTGCCGGCCAGTGTGCGACTGAAAAACCCGGCGGAATTTCGGCTGGTGGGGAAAAGGATCCGGCGACTCGACAGCAGGCCCAAGTGTGATGGCTCGCTGAAGTTCGGGCTGGACCTGGACCTTCCCGGCATGAAGGTGGCGGTCGTGGCACATCCGCCGGTCTTCGGGGCGCGCGTCAGGAGTGTGGACGACGCGGCGGCTCGCGGCGTTGAAGGAGTGCGGGATGTGTTCGAGATCCCGCTCGCAAAAGGCACCGGGGTTGCCGTTGTGGCCGATAAGTTCTGGCCGGCTAAACAGGCGCGCGACCGGCTGAAGATCGACTGGGATTTCTCCGGTGTCGAGCGGGCTGACAGTTCGCAATTGCGGGAGAAGTACAAATCACTCGCTCGCACCGCCGGGAAGGTTTCTGTCGCACGCGGAGACGCAAAGGCCATCGATGGCATTGCCTCTTCGAACAGAATCGTCGCCGAGTACGAATTCCCCTACCTGGCTCACGCGCCGATGGAGCCGTTGAACACGACCGTCAGGTTCGACGGCGACCGCGCGGAAGCCTGGGCCGGTTCACAGTTTCAGACGTTCGACCAGTTGGCGATCGCCGGGGTCCTCGGGCTGAAGCCCGAGCAGGTCACGTTTCACACCGAGATGGCGGGCGGCGGCTTCGGGCGGCGAGCCGTCGCGGATTCGCACGTGCAACGCGAGGCGGCCCTGATCGCCAAGCGCCTTCGCGGCACTCCGGTCAAACTCATCTGGTCGCGTGAAGACGACATCCAGGGAGGCTATTACCGCCCGATGCATGTGCACCGCGTCGAAGTGGGAATCGGCGCGGACGGCATGCCGTCGGCGTGGCGACACGTGATCGTCGGCCAGTCGCTTCTGGCCGAGACACCTTTCGCCATGATGATGAAAGACGGTGTCGATTCAACGTCAGTGGAAGGCGCTTCCGACACCCATTACAACCTTCCCAACCTCCACGTTTCGGTTCACCATCCCA
>JANOGZ010001199.1:0-9658 GCA_031406255.1 Pyrinomonadaceae bacterium
TTGACCTCACATTGTTCAAAGATGAGATCGGGCGGCTCGTCGCCGCACAGGGTTCTGATGTCGCGCGCGCCGCCGGGGCGACCTTTGAGGGCGCGCAGTATCATCTGGGATATCACTGTGACGGTTGCCCTTACAACTCCATCTGCTTCGTCGATTCCGCCGAGCGCGAGGATTTATCCCTCGTACCGCATCTGACCGCGACGGAGAAGCGCGCGCTTCATGAGGGGGGCATCACGTCTGTCACCGAATTGGCAGAGTTGATGACTTACGTCGGCCATGGCGTAGAAATTGCACCCGGGCGCGAAGCTGATGCCGCGCGCATCACGAATCACTGGGCGCTGGGGACCCGCTTGCCAGTCCTTACACAACGCGCCCGCGCCGCGCTCTCGAGAAACGACAAAACTGTCGAGCATCGCCGCGCGCTTTACGGAACGAGTTGGGGATCGCTGCCCGATGCGAGCCTGTACCCGGACCTCGTCAAAGTCTTCGTCGACGCGCAGAACGATCACATCACAGGTCATATCTATCTCATCTCCGCGCTCGCTATTGGCAATCGGGGCGCCGAGCAAGTCATCGAGATGACGAGCGCGCCGCCTGAACTTGAGAGCGAAGGGGCGTTGCTCATCCGTTGGATGCAAAAACTACTGCCCGCCGTGCAACGCGCCGCCGACACGACGGACGCTCCCGTGCACGTTTATCTCTACGACCGAAGAGGACAGGCGCGCCTGCTCGAAGCGCTCGCACGCCATTTCGATGAGCTGTGCGGGATCCCTGCCTTCTATGATCTGCTCACCTCTACTCCGGCGCTCACGCAAAGCATGATCTCGTTTCTTGGCGACGAAGTAGGCGAGCGGCAGAATTTGGGCGCCATCTGCCATAACCTTTACGAAGTGTCGCGGGCCATGGGGTTCAAATGGGATGACGCAGCGTTAAAAATCTCCGACCGATTTCGCACGCGCATCTTTGACAATCGCCGCGCCTATGTCCGCGAGGCGGAAACCAATCGCTTTCAAGTGCCCGATAGCAAGACCGACCTGGCCTCACAAAAGGAGAGAGCTCTCGTGTGGGTGGAATCCGCCGCGCGCTTTGGGACAGAGATTCCACTTGAATACGCCTACGCGGCGTGGGGGAACCTGAGCGATTCTCCGGAGATGAAGCCGGAGGCCCGCGCGCACATCAGCGGCTTTCTCGGCACGTCCACAGAGCAGATCGAAGCTCTCGCGGGGGTGAGACTCAGAGCACTACGCCACATCGAAGAAAGCTTTCACTATAAGAACCGGCAGATAGAAAAATTCCCGCTTGCGCTCGGAAGATTAGACGAGGTCGAAGTTGACCCGTCGACCGTCAGCTTGCGCCGCTCGCTCGAGGATTTCCTGCGCCTCGAGCACTACGCGCGCTTTCAGGATCTACTGCTTCACTTCGCTTTGCCGCTGGAGCTGCGTTTGCAAACTGGAAGAACTGCTGTCCTGCGTTGCGACTTTTACGACAAGGATGCGCGACTTGCCGCCTTCACCTTCTCGGATGTGGATGGAACTCCACTGGATCTGGAAGGCGCGAGCGTCGCACGGTCCCGCGTCGGCGACTTCGTGACTCTGAACCCGATGGTTGACGAAGAAACGGGAGAGGTGCTTTCAGGCAAGCGGCTGGTTCATGGACGGCTGTCAGTTGTCGAGGAAGTGACTGAATCGCAAGTGCGTCTGCGTCTGCTCTCGATGAGCTTCAAGAACTCGAAGTTTCGCTTCGGCCACCGCTTATTTGAGCCGTCGCAGAGCCTGCTCTACACTCTTGACGAGATGGCGGACGACCTTAACGCCGACAAGCTGCTCGAGGCATGTCACAACGCCGAGTCGAATCATCTATATCGATGGCTCGAGAACACGGAATTTGGGCAAACTACGCGTCCGATTCGCCCGCTGCGTTCACGCGCCGCAGCGCGTTGCGCCGATATTGCGCACGACGTTCAGCGGCCACACGGGTTAACCGGTCCTCAACGAGCTGTGATCGGCCAGCACATTACAGATCGCGCCCTCGTGCTGCAAGGTCCGCCAGGCACGGGTAAAAGCCACACGCTCGGCTTCGCGACGCTCGCTCGAGCGCTGGCGTTGTCGACGCCGGCTCGACCATACCGGATCGCGGTTTGTACCAAGACTCACGCGGCGTCACAGATCGCTCTCACCAGCATTCGTGCTCGCGCGAACGATCTATTGAAAACAGGCGCACCGGGTGAGGCAAAGGAAATCGTGGCTCCTCTTGCTTCGCTCAAAGTCTATAAGGTCTGCAACGACGCGGAAGATTGCTTGCCGGACGGCGTGATACCGCTTCTCGCTGACGGGAGCAAAAAAGAGAAAGCACACGCGCAATGGGGGCGTCTGATGCGCGAACCCCTGCTCGTGGTCGGCGGCACGCCCGGAGGCCTTTACAATCTCATCAAGCGAGGCGCGTCGAAAGGCAAGGGAATTGATTGGACGCAAAAGTATTTCGATCTGGTGCTCGTAGACGAAGCCTCGCAGATGGGAATCGCTGAAGGGCTGCTCGCCGCGGCCACCTTGCGTGAAGATGGGCAGTTCATCGCCATCGGCGACCACCGCCAGCTGCCGCCCATCTTAGCGCACGCCTGGGACGAGGACAGCCGCCGCGAGCTTGATCACATCCGTCCTCATCTTTCCATCTTTGAATATCTGAAAAAACTCGGATTCGCCAACGCGGCGCTCGATGAATCCTTCCGCATCCCGGCGGAAGTCGCCGATTTTCTCCGTCGTCATGTATACGAGGCGGATGGCGTCAACTTTCATTCACAAAATCGTGCGCGCTTGATTCCTGCCTCAACCATTGATGCTTCGCCGGAATGGATCAAGGCGGCGCTTAGCCCGGATCATCCGCTCGTCCTCATCGAGCACTCAGAAACGGGATCGCAACAGGCCAACGAGTTTGAAGCTGATCTGATTTGCGAATTAGTGAGCGTTGCCGCTCCACATTTCAATCTTGATGCGTCGGATGGTATTGGTGTGGTCGTCCCGCACCGCGCGCAAAAATACCTGCTTCGTGAGCGCTTGCCCGCTTACGCTTCGGCGATTGATACAGTCGAGCGGTTCCAGGGCGGCGAGCGCGATCTAATCATCGTCTCGGCGACGGTTTCAGATCGTGAGTATGCTGCCGCCGAAAGCGAGTTCCTGCTCGAACCGCGCCGCTTCACCGTCGCCATCTCGCGCCCGAAACGCAAGGTGATAGTCATCGCCGCGCGCGCGGTCTTCGATATCGTACCGACTGATATAGACGCTTACGAGCGCGGAAGTTTGTGGAAACATTTGCGCCACGAATCGGACTCAACTGTGTTGTGGCAAGGTGAGATCGGTGGGCGACAGGTTAAGATTTGTTCCACAAGTTGATACTTATGGGGGCACTGATATGAACGACTCAGCGAGCTTTGGCTGATTGCTCAATCCCGCACACAATTCCAGGCAGTTCCAGAGGGCCTCATGGGATCGACGTCTAAAGCTTATCAGGGTTGTTCCAGCACCTCTCTCACCTTGAGCGCGAGAGCGTACGGTGTGAACGGCTTCTGGAGGAAGTGTGTGCCTTCCTCTAACACTCCGTGATGTACGATGGCGTTATCCGTATACCCGGACATGTAAAGCACTCTCATCTGCGGACGGCTTTCCATCAGCAGTTGTGTCAATTCCCGCCCGCTTATTTGCGGCATCACCACGTCGGTTATTAATAAATCAATCACACAGACTTCCCGATCACAGATTGAAATAGCTTCGGCGCCATTCCGAGCCGACAGTACCGAATAGCCGCACATCTCGAGGATTTCACGAGCCAAGTCCCGCACCATATCCTCATCTTCCACCAGCATCACCTTCTCCGTCCCCCGTGGCAGGTCGGTGGCGGGCGCTGTAGACTCCGTTGATTCTGCTTCTTCGTCGACGCGTGGCAGGTAGATTTTGAAGGTCGTCCCATGCCCGACTTCCGAATAGACCCAGATGTTGCCGCCCGATTGCTTGACGATCCCGTAGACGGTCGAGAGACCGAGACCCGTCCCCTTGCCTACTTCCTTCGTCGTAAAGAACGGCTCGAAGATCTGTTCCCGTGTCTCGGAGCTCATGCCGGTTCCGGTATCGCTGACAGCCAGCATCACATAAACGCCAGGTTTGACGGCGATGTGCTGGCGGGCGTACGCCTCATCGAGGTAAACATTCGCTGTTTCGATGATCAGTTTGCCGCCCTGTGGCATCGCATCGCGGGCATTGATGACCAGGTTCATGATGACCTGCGTAATCTGACCGGGGTCGGCCTCAACGTGTCCCACCATCGGGTTAAGAATCGCGAGGAGTTGAATATCCTCGCCGATCAGACGCTGCAGCATCTTGTCTGTGTCGGAAATAACCGTGTTCAGGTCGAGCACCTTCGGTTGGAGTATTTGCTTGCGACTGAAGGCGAGGAGCTGATAGGTCAGCGTCGAAGCCCGTTCGCCCGCTTTCATAATCTCTTCGACTCTCGAAGAGAGAGGGTTATCAGGCCCGAGTCGCTTTAACACCAGTTCGCTATAACCTGAGATCACGGTCAGCATGTTATTGAAGTCGTGAGCGATGCCGCCCGCCAGCCGCCCGACGCTTTCCAGCTTCTGTGACTGGCGCAGCTGCTCCTCGGACATGCGTAGCGCCTCTTCAGCTCGCCTCCGCTTCGTGACATCTCGCGCCACGCTGAGCACCGAGACGATCTCGCCTGTTTGATCTCGTAAGGGGACTGAATGGGCCTCCATCCAGCGCAAACCGCCTTTTAAACCGATGACCCGGAAGCTTGCAGTGCCGGTTTGACCGAGACAGACAGCTTGGTGGAGTTGGAGTACTGCGCTTAGGTCATCAGGGTGGACGAAATCCGAAACCCTTTTATTGATCACCTGCTCTCTGGATTCTGCTTCAACCATAGCCAGACCCGCCGGGTTCATCTCTAACAGTGTTCCATCGGCGGCTACTATCTTGACGCATTCGGGTTCACTGTTGAAGATGGCTCGCAGACGCTGCTCACTCTCGCGCAGTGCCTCTTCGGCCCCCAGACGCTCGATCTCGGCTCCGGCGCGCGCCGCGAAAATCTTCAGCACCGACGTGTTGTGAGATTGTTCGCTCGTCGGCTTGTCATCGAGCACGGCCAGGTGGCCGATGATGTCGCCTGATGAGCCGACGACAGGGACCCCCAGATAGCTCTCGGCCTGTAACGTCACCAGGTCTTTGTCGAGAGGAAAGAGCGCCTGCACGCCCTTCGAGTGGTAGCACGTCTCTCCGGCAACCACTTGCTCACACGGCGTGCCGGCCAAGTCGTACTCGAAGTTGCTGCCGAAGGCTTCTGCATTCCAGAATGCGAGCGTGCGCACTTTAGTTTTCGACGCGTTCACACAGGCGGCGACGAAGGCGTACTTGACGTGGAGCGCGGCGGCCAGGTGGCGCACGAGCGAGGCGAAGAAATCACCGCCGATCGTAGAAGCCGTTCCCTCGACCACCGCGCGCAGGGCCTCCTCTTCCGCCCGGCGCGCGGTGATGTCGCGGACGTTGGTGATGATGTAGACTTTGCCGCCGTTAGTGAACGTCGAAACAGATGCTTCGTGCTCAACCACTGTCCCATCTTTACGTACTCCTTTGAATTCATAAACGGGCGGGGCGGATTCGCTTTGCAGCCGGTTTTTACCGAATTCCCGCATGCGTTTGTAGTCGTCGGGAGTCAGGAAGCGCGAGGTATAGCTGCCAATTACCTCCTCGGGCCCGGCGTATCCGTACAGACATGCGAAAGCTTTATTCGCATACACGACGCGGTCGCCCTCCTGGACGATGATGCCGTCGCGCGACGATTCGAGGATCGCCGCCAGCCACTCGATGCTCTGCTTCAGCGTATCCTCAGCTTCTTTGCGTTCGGTGATTTCTTTTTCCAATTTTCTGTTAGCCTGGAGCTCTTCTGAGCGGTGCGTTCGGCGCCAGGGCTTTCAGGGTCTTCGTTAAGTTTATCGATCTCAACCATGGCTCGCTTGCGTAGCGCGAGAGCGCCGCCTTCTATGCCTTATCTGGCAAGGCAGTTTATCCAGTTTTATCTGTTCGGCGCGAGCCTAAAATACTGCCTGACTGCTATTTTCATGCCACGCCCTTTAAGCAACGGCTTGATCAATTATCTGAGGTTTTTATTGAGTGAAGATCTGTTGCGGGATTGCCGACTGACACAGGACGGTATGAGGCATATCAAAATTGATAGTCCGGTTACCGGCTCTAACAGCTTTCTCTGATGAGGCTCGAGCTACAGGAGGCGTCATTTATCAAGATAAACCATCAAGTGCGTAGCATCTTGAGATGCCGGTTACTACGTCTGATAGCTCCGTTAGCTGCTTCTGGCGATGTCAGGAGTTGTAAGCAGGGAGGTGTGCCGGGAGGGTTGGGCGCGGTGGTGAAGTATCTTTGAAGGGCCGCTCTGGTTAGACTCCAGCCATGGTTCATGAGAACAAGCTGTTCTCCCTCGGAGAACGAATCAAGATCAGTTCGCACCCTGCTGATCAGTACCAACGTTTCGCCCCGATAGCCCGAAACACCGACACCGTAGCTGTCAATGTCCGTCATAATCCCCCAGTAAGTGCCTCCGTATACACTCTTCTCAAAAGAAGAGATCAGCCAACGTTTACGAACGGCTCTCGCCTGATAGGACCTTAGAAAGCAAGCTCCGGCAGTCGCGATAGTACTCTGGCACAAGTGCGCGGCGGCAGCATCTTCTCTTTGTAAGTGTGGACGGCAAGCATCGCTGCGGTGCTGCCGTTTGCGTCCGAAACACCATCCCTGAGCCTCTCGCGAATCTGTCGGGGCCTGTTCTCCTCCTTCCGTGAGGCTTACCTTATCTTGAATGGCGCCGTGTGAATGATGGAGTCGTTGTCGGCCCTGAACCTCAGATTGTAGGTGCCGAACCCGAGCCCCGTCGTCTTCAGGTTGAAGATGTAGCCGCCCTCACCGTTGAAGCCGGTAAACCGGAAGTTGTCATCCGGGTTGGCGTTGCCCGCGTCCTCGGCCGGGCCTGAAGCGTCATTTGAGGCCAGCACGACGTCGAGCGCCGTCACGGTGACATCTGGTGACGACACGTTCCGCCCGTCTGAGTCGCAGAGCTTGAGCTTGACGGGGATCGTGCTCCCGCTCTTATGCACCTTGTTCGGGTCGTACAACAGACAGACGTTGTAGGTGACCGCCAGCGTGGAGTCCACAAAAGTGATTGTATAGTTGGGTGAGGCCAGACCGCCGGGTGTGATCGGGTAGCGGCCCACGCCGCTTGAAGCCGTGGCCGGCGTGGTGAAGCTGAGCGTCCCGGACAGCACACTCGGGCCCTGACCCAGCACGAAACCGGAGTAGCTGGCGGTGAATATTGGGAGAGAGGCGCCCAGGAGCTTCGTCTGATTGTCGGCCGTCACCGTCAGCGGGGCCTTCTCCACCGTCAGCGTGCCGCCCGCGAAGGTGATGGCGTAGTTGGGTGAAGTCAAACCGCCGGGCATGACGGCGTAGGCGCCGACGTCACTGGCTTCCGTGGCCGGCGTGGTGAAGTTGAGCGCGCCACCCAGGACGCTCTGATCCTCACCGAGCACGAAGCCGGAGAGGCTGGCGGTAAATGCCGGGAGCGACGCGCCGTAGAGCTTCGACTTATGATCGGCCGTCACTGTCAACGGAGCCTTGTTCACAGACAGTGTGCCGTCCACAAAGGCCATCGCATAGTTTGTCGAGGTCAGTCCGCCGGGCTTGATCGCATAGGCGCCGACGTGGCTTCTTTCCGTGGCCGCCGTGCTGAGGTTGAGCGTGCCGGAGAGCACACTCGAGTCCTGACCGGGGACGAAGCCCGAGAAGGTGGCGGTGAGTGATGGCAGGGGATCACCGTAGAGCTTCGACTTGTCATCCGCCGTGACAGTCAGCGGTGCCTTGTTGATGAGGATGCTCTCCGAACTGTTCTCGGCTGAGGTGTGGTTGGCATCACCAGCGAAGGAAGCGGTAACCGAATAGTGTCCGGCATTGACCGGGGCGTCAGGCGATCCGTTGTAGGTGAAGGTCGGTGCGCCGAGGTCTTCACCGCCAACACTGACGACCGACCCGCCAGCCGGATGCGGATTACTGTCATAGGTGAAAGCGCCGCCGGTGACATTGACCGTCGGCGTCGCCTTCAAGACGTTGAGCGCAACGGTCGCGGCGGCTCCGTCGTAAAGGGTCGCATCGTCTGGCGCGAAACTCACCGACAACGTTTGACTATTGCCCGCGTTTAAGATCGCGCCTGCTGCTGGCGTGTAAGTGAATGTGCCCGGCACAGCGACGCCATTAAACGAAGCGGTCGCGTTGAGATGCGTCGCTCCGAGCGGCGCGCCGTAGACGATGTCGGCCGGATTGTTCCAACTGATGATCGGCACTCCCCGATTGATCGTGACATTCGCCGTGCACTGACTCGATGAGCCTTTATCATCCGTCACCGTCAGCACAACCGCGGTCGTCCCCGGCGGGTATGGCCCGGCCGGATTGAGGCTCAAGGTGACGGGGCTGCCGTCCGGGTCAGACGATCCCGCGTCCACCTCCTGAGGCATCACGTTTCTGTTAGCCGTCTTGACGACGTCCTGGCATCGCGCCACCGGCGGTTGATTCACGATGGCGAACGGAGCAGAGCTGACCGTCTGCGTCGTCCCGCCGCTTTCTCCCTGCAGGATCGCCAGATAATCACCCGCCCTCAGTCCGGCGCTGCTGAAAGTCTGGCTGTTACTGAAAGCTTGTCCTTTGTTCAAAGAGGTCTGATCCGTTAAGGTCCGCACCACCGCCCCGCCAGGAAGTTCAACCGCCAGGATCTTCAAATTCAAAGCGGGCAGATCGACGTTGCCGACATTGCTGACCTGGTAACTGAAGGTCGTGTTGAGCTGGACGATTTGTGCGGGATCGGCGGTGATATTGCCGGTTAAGGCTGTGCCTTGCGCGGCGCTCGAGAGAACGGCGAACGAGGCTTGGGACCCGCACACCACCGCAGAACCAAATCGCAGTTCAAGATTCGTCTGATAAGTTCCCGGCGGTCTCGTCTCGGTGGTGAAACCTTCGGTGGCTCTAAACAGACCGTTAGGAGATAAGGTGTTAACAGGCGCCGTGGTGGTATGAACGCTTTGCCCACCGGGGTCAATCACCGTGACGCGCGCTTCTAAGCCGGCAATGCTCAGGTTGGCGCTCACGTTTCGCGTCGTGACGGTCAATTGCGCCAGCGAGTTCGCCCCATAACTGCGCTTATCAGTGACGATTGAGCAAGCGACAGCATTTGCCGGTAAGGTGTCAGGAGTCGCCGGGTTGCAATCGTCGTCTGAACCATTGCCGGGGAGCTCTGTGCGTCCCGGATTGACGCCCGGGTTAGTGTCGTCGCAATCCTCGGTTTCATCGAAGCCATCGGCGTCCGCGTCTTGCGGCTGCGGGGGGAGTGGCGCGGTCGCCGGCTGAACATCGACGGCGAAGGACTGAGTGACCCGGCCACCTCTGCCGTCTTGCGCTTCCACGGTGAAGAACTGAGGTCCGATTTGAGACGCTGGCGCCGTCCACGAGACGAGCCCGGTGAACTGCTCGATGGCGGCCCCGGCCGGGGACTGGAGCAAGGTGAAGAGGACAGTATCAGCGTCGGGGTCGATGGCATTGAC
>JANOGZ010001202.1:0-3572 GCA_031406255.1 Pyrinomonadaceae bacterium
AACTGCCTGAACGGCGCGGCGTGCCATGAGCACGCCGCTGTCGATTTCGTAGATGCCCCACATCCCGGGACTGAAAGCGATTTGCGGATAACGGAGTTCAAGTTCCTCCAGTTCCAGCCTTTCAAATCGAACACCGACGCGGTCCAGTGTCGTCAGGGTCGCCAGGGAATAGGGATCATCCGCGCGTGCCAACCACAGGACGCCGGTCCGCTGAAAGAGAGTTTTATGCGTCTCGCGTGAGAATTCCTCCCACCGGTTGAGCGAGCGCACGGCCGAGCGCGTATATAACTCGTCGGGGCCGTAGCCCATCCGGATAATACGCGATTCTCCGCCCGAGCTGGCGCGGCTATTGGCCGGGCCGTAAGCATCAAGCAAAAACACAGCCTGACCGGCCTTCCGCAACTGATACGCTGTCCAGGCGCCGAAGACTCCAGCGCCGATGACGGCCGTATCGCAGGTGTTAGAAGTTTTCATCAGACATCAACTGATCATTAATCGTGAACTTGACCAACTTGTCGGAAGAATCTTCAATTGATCCATGAATATCATCTTCGAGGACCAGCTGGAGGGCCCGCGAATTTAGCGAGGCGACCGCCTTCGCCGACGGCCCAGCCGGCATTGAGGGAACCGGCAAAGCTCGTGCTGTGATAGCCGTCCGTGCTGATGCTGATCCAACTTTCTCCATCATCCGATGAGTAGTCTGAACCTGTCGGACCGACGGTCACTAATACGTGGCGGGGCGCGCCCCGCACGTAGGCCACACAGGATCGGTAACCGTTTGGCCGGGCGCCTTTGACGACCACCCAGGTCCTCCCACCGTCATTCGTCATCGCCACATTGTCTCGCGCATCGCGTTCCATCATGTAGTCTCCACCGACAATCACGCCATGTTTTGCGTCCCTGAAAACAATGGAGAAAATACCGGCGGTCTTGCCGCTGTTCATGGATGTGGAGGTCGCTTTCCACGTTCGGCCCCGGTCGGTTGAGCGAAACACCCTCGCTCCGGCCGGTCCGCCCGTGCCGAACCAGACATTATTCTTCCCCTGCACGGCGATGCAGGTGCCGCTCGCAGCAAAAGCGCCTTCGCCGGCAAGGGCCGGCGGCATGCCCGACTGAGGAATCTCCTCCCAGATTTTGCCCCCGTCCGAGGTCGTGATGATCAGGAAGCGACCATCGACCGGGTCGCTCACCGCGATGCCATGATCACGATCCCAGAATGCCATCGCATCGAAGAATGCGGCAGGATTATTGTTCACGTACTGCAGCGACCAGTGCTGCCCGCCATCAGTTGTTTTGTAAATCCTCGACTTTACACCTTCGCCGATCGACAGCAGGTATGCGGTGTTGGCATCGAAGGCATCAACATCGCGGAAATCCAACCCTTCCGCTTCGGGCACGGTCGCCGTGCGCCAGCTTAGACCGCCGTCTGTCGTGCGCGCGTATGTGCCTTTCTCACCGCTGGCCCAGGCCACAGTTGCGCTGACAGCGCTCACGCCCCGAAGTCGAACCAGCGTTTTGCTCGATTGCGTTACCCACTGGGCGCTGGCAATGTCCGCGAGCAGTACCAGACATGATGCGACAGCGATGGCCTTTACTGAATTTCGCATAGATTTTAAATAATGCCGGTTGAGACAGGGATTACTACCGCTTTCGCCATTCGCCCGCTCACACATGACGAATCGATTCGAAGGTCTGACTCCTCCGTGATCAGCCCGAGCCCGCTACAGGAGAGCATCCGGTTACTCGACCAGTGACAGGAAATCGGTGATGATTCTCTCTGTCATGCCCCAGATGGGACCCAGTAAGGTTGTATAGGCGGGCCACTCGTATTCCTGGCCATCAACGATCATCCGAAAAACTTCGGACTGCTCGCGCCCTTTGAGAAGAGGAACCGGTACCCAGAAGGCATCGGCTATTTCATGATTGAGTGCTAATGCCTTTGGCTCGGCGCCTGCGATAAGGATATGGTAATCCGACGGTGCGATCGCGACAAATGGAGTGACGGCTATCTGAGGAGCAAGCGGGCTCTGCGGCCTTATCGTTTCAAGATGACCAAGCACTTCTCCGCCGGAAGCAAGATCGATACCAACTTCCTCACAGGTCTCACGTAAAGCCGTAAAACACAAGTCTGGATCTTCGGATTGGCGACGACCGCCAGGCAGCGCGAGATGGCCCGACCAGTGGTCGCGCTGTGACAGGGCTCGTTTGATGATCAGCAGCTCAACGTCATCGATATTCCGTCGTAAGATCAGCGCAACCGCCGCCTGGCGTAAGTCTCCCTGAGCCGGCTGAAGGTCACTTGCGGCCCCGGCCCGTAGTCGGATAAATGTCTTCCAGTCGAAGTTGTTACGATTCATGATTAGTTAATGCTTACCTCTCGTCCATATAACCATAGTAGTGGTTTCTCAAGCCGAAGGGAAAAGATGAAGAATTCAAAACGTATCGTCCCTGTATTTCTCCTGATCACACTCTCAAGCATCGGCCAGAGCGGCTGGCCCCGTTCTTGAAAGCGTACTCTGACTTAAGGAGAATATGAGGTATTATTAGCGCAGGCAGGCATCAGGTTAAATCGCCGCTAATAATTAGTGAGGGACGGGGATGTTCTTCATCGCCTGGATCATCCGCGGTGTGATCGTACCTGCCCTGGTTCCTCGATCTACTTTCACGCTTCAGGGTTTTTGAAGCTCTAACATTTGGAGATCAAAGCAGATGGATTGGATGAATCAACTCAGCGGAATATTGCAGCAATACAGTGGCGCCGGAGCGGCTCAAGCCCCGTCTACCGTGGACGATGATTTTGATCAAATCACACAGAACGCGCCACAATCAGCGTTGGCTGATGGCATCGCCGCCGCCTTTCGCTCTGATCAGACGCCTGACTTCGGACAGATGGCCGCGCAATTATTCAGGAACTCCGGTGGTCAGCAGCGCGCCGGTATCCTCAATACGCTCATCAGCGCGGCTGGTCCGATGGTTCTTTCGCAGGTATTATCACGCAGGGCCGGCACCAGCGGCGGGGGTGGCCTGGCCAGTCTGATCGGCCTTTTAAGCGGTGGGCAACAAACGCCGATCACACCGGAGCAAGCCGAACAAATTCCAGCCGACGCAGTGGAGGAGATCGCGGCTCAGGCCGAAAAGAAAGATCCTTCTGTGATCGATCAGGTTAGCAACTTCTATTCGGAGCACCCGACGCTCGTGAAAACGCTCGGCGCTGCGGCCCTCACTATTGCCCTCGCTAAGATTGCCCAACGGCAGCAGGGTGGCTGATCGCCTTTAGTTCTGTAAACGGGGAGGCCGACACGCTCTCTTGGTTGAACTGCAGGATCCACGAGTCTCGAACGCTAACAGAGCTTTAAGAGATAAGCTCAGGTCAAAACGTAAGGGTCAGCTGGGGTGGGCTTGTCAGGCAATGTTAGATACTGGAGGGGGATCAGGATGAATGATAACAAACTAGCTTCTGACGAAGCCCGGCGCGAGGTGGGGCATGAATCGGTCAAGGCCCAGGTCGAGGGCGATGTGAACGCCGAAATCGCCGCTCGTGCTGAACGCACGACAGAGGGTGAATCGCGAAA
>JANOGZ010000761.1:0-2220 GCA_031406255.1 Pyrinomonadaceae bacterium
CTTCAGCTGTGGATACTTCAGGCGGCGGTCAAGCTCAGACAAAACATCAATGAGAGGGCGCTTCTTATCTGCAACACGACGGACTTCCTCTGCTGCCGCCACCGCTGCGACGAAGTGCCCATTCAGCACCAGAATAGCAGTCACCGCAAGGAAACAGACGGTCAGATGTTGAAAGCCCGTTCGTCTCATTACTCCTCCATCACTCGCGCAAACCAACCCAGATTAAGTAGTCTGACCCGAGCTCGACTTTTCTGTCGCCGTTATATTTGATATTAAGTTGATACTCACCCTGCTGGAACTCTAAGAGCCGTTCTCCCTTAAACATTCCATAGTGTTTAAGCTCTTTATCTTCAACAAACTTCCAGCCTTTCGGAGGGAGCTTTTCCGTATAGAAGCCCTTTACGTCAGTAAAGGGCGTACTGGACTTATATCTCTTGGTCACTCCCGCCTGAGCTCCGGACGTTGAAGAGGAATTATCAATCTCGGCCATGTCTGGATGCGTCGGCACCGCACCCAACAGCCGCTCGATCTCCTTCAACTTCGACTCGTCCAGCTGTGTTCTGTTGGTCTCGCACGCGCACGTAAATAAGCAGACGAGGATTGATAAAAGTATTAATTTATAGGCCATCACTATAGGCTCCTGCGAGCACTATAATACTCATAGCCGGCGCCTTTCGCTAGTTGTATCATTTACCCTGACTGTGCCTAAAAGTCACCCCAAAAGCCGACTTTCTAATCGTCTCTCGACTGAAAGACTACACAGCAACGGCAATCAAATCGCTCACGGCTTTCAATTACTTGCTCTCAGCCTTGCATCATGCTATTGGATAATTCACTTTTCAAATCCGTATTATTCCGGTGTGCGGCGATCACGGTAGGATGGTTTGGATCCTCTGTGCACGACAAACAGTCGACCTCTTCATGGCTTCGATCAGGCCACGTTAACCACCTGTCGTGATGGCCTCATGGATGAACGGGTGTGGCGTGTGGAGCGGCGGCGCCGCCCAGCCCCGACGCCGTATGGATGTCCGGCAGAAAGTAGAACAGTATCGCCAGAATCGCATAGACCGACAGTAGCTGCACTCCCTCATTCCAGTTGCTCTCACCATCGCTGCTCATCTGCCCGACGATGAAAATTGAGGCGACCACCGCGACGACTTCCGGAACGGTAAACTCGAGATTCATCGGGCGACCGAACAAATATGAAGCAAATATCAGAACGGGCGCGACAAACATCGCGATCTGAAGGCTCGAACCGAGCGCGATACCCAGGCTCAGATCCATTTTGTTGCGCATCGCCATCAGCACAGCTGATGAATGCTCGGCGGCGTTGCCGATGATGGCCACGACGATGACGCCGACGAAGACTTCGGTGAATCCCAGACTCGCGCGGGCCTGTTCGACAGCTCCCACCAGAAACTCTGAGGTGAGCGCCACGAAGAGGGTCGCCACAACCAAAATGCCGACCGCCTTACGGACCGACCACGGCACGCCATGCTCTTCCACCTGCGTTCGCTCGCTTCCAACCTCTTGAGCCGTGCCCGGCTCACCGGCGAACAGTGACTTGTGGGTGACGAGCGAAAAGACGAGGGTCGCCACATAGGTGAGAAACAGCACGACCGCGGTAGCGAGCGACAACTGCTGCTCTTTGGCGGGCGTCCAGCCGCCCTGCTCGATGGGAACCTGTGCCGCCACCTGGTGGAAGATGGTCGGGGTGATGAGCGCGATCCCCGCCAGCGTCAGTGCCGTGGCTGAGATGCTGGCGGCAGTCCGATTGAATTTTTGCTCGGTGAACTTCAGCCCGCCGCAGAAAAACGACAATCCCAGTACGAGTAAGACGTTGCCGATGATGGAGCCCGTGATCGAAGCCTTGACCACGCCCTCTAAGCCTTTGGAGAGAGCGAAAAGGGCGATGATAAGTTCGGCGGCGTTGCCGAAGGTGGCGTTGAGGAGTCCGCCGATGCCCTGCCCCAGGTGTTCGGCTAAATGCTCGGTGGCTCTCCCCATCCACCCGGCCAGCGGGATGATCGACAGGCATGAGACGATGAACAGTGCCGTCGGATTGTGCAGGTCCGGCACAAAGCGTAAAAGCATAGCGATGGGCACAAATACCAGGAGCCAATTGAGCGAGGGCTTCAGCCACGAACGCGACGAAGCGGGGGCGGACGAAGACGGCGGCGGACTCGGGTGCGACTCGGTGGCTGAAGATTTTGACATGGT
>JANOGZ010000777.1:0-1520 GCA_031406255.1 Pyrinomonadaceae bacterium
ATTCCCCGGGCGCGGGATCGTCGTATGCTGGCGCCCGGACGGGCGGGGCCGCCCGTCTTACGGGTATCTACCTTTTCACCGGGCGGAGGATTTCGGCGAGTGCTTTCAGCAACTTCTCCGCCGTGTAAGGCTTCGGCAGGAAGACTCGGGCGCCCGCGCTCGCGGCCTCGGCGGCCTTATCGCTGGCGACGAGTCCGCTCGCCGCGATGATCGGCACCTGCGGGTTGAGCTTTTGCAGGGCGCGGATCGTGGCCGGGCCGTCCATGAAAGGCATCATCATATCCGTGAGAACGACCGCGATGCTGTCGCGGTGCTGCGCGTAGAGCGCGACCGCTTCCGTTCCGTCGGAGGCGGTTATCACGCGGTAGTTGAAAGTTTCGAGCGTGCCCTTCGTTATCTGGCGGATGGCTTCTTCGTCGTCAACGACGAGAACCAGCTCGCCGTTTCCTGCGGGTAGGTCGAGAGTCTTCTTCTCGGCTGACCTGTCCTCTCCCGTCTCGATGGCCGGCAGATAGATGGTGAACTGCGTCCCTTTCTTCAGCTCGCTGTAGACATTGATGAAGCCGCCGTGGCTGCGGACGATAGTGAGCGCGGTGGAAAGGCCGAGCCCCGTGCCCTTCCCCGTCTCCTTCGTCGTGAAAAAGGGCTCGAATATTCGGCTGATGACCTCGGGCGTCATACCCATACCTTTGTCTGCGACGGTGACCTCGACGAACCTGCCCGGTTTGGCCTCGAGATGTCTCCGCGCGTAAGCGTCGTCGAGCGTGACGTTCTCGGCGCGGATCACGAGTTCGCCGCCCTGCGGCATCGCGTCACGGGCGTTAACGCAGAGGTTCATCAAAACCTGATGGACCTGCGTCGCATCGGCCGAGACCATCCAGAGGTCGTTCGGGATTTTGTACTTGACGGCGATGGTTTTGGGCAGCGTGTCCTTCAGGATTTTGACGACCTCTTTGATGAGGTGTCTCGGTTGCAGCGCGACGCGCTCGCCCTCGACGCCGCGCGCGAACGAGAGCACCTGGCGAACCATGTCGGCGCCACGCTCGGCGTTCGCCTGAAGGACTTCGAGCCACTGCCGCTCCTTGTCGCCTGTGAGCTTTAGCTGCAGCACCTGCGTCGCCATCAGGATCGGGGAGAGCACGTTGTTAAGGTCGTGCGCGATGCCGCCGGCGAGCGTACCGATCGACTCCATGCGCTGCGCGCGTAAGAACTGTGATTCGATCTTCTTGCGCTCGGTGATGTCGGTGTTAATGACGAGGATGGATTTCGGCTCACCCTGATCGTCGCGCACGAGCGTCCAGCGGCTCTCGACCGTTATCTCGCCGCCCTGCTTCGTACGCTGGTGCAGTTCGCCCGCCCACTCGCCCGTCTCGATGACGATCTGATGCCCGCGCTCGAACTCCGCCGCGTTGAGTTCGTTCAGGAGCTGGAGGTCGCCGGCGGTGCGGCCAACGGCCTCTTCCGATGTCCAACCGTAGATACGCTCGGCACCCTTGTTCCAGTAGAGAATGCGGTTATCG
>JANOGZ010000782.1:0-2770 GCA_031406255.1 Pyrinomonadaceae bacterium
GGCGCTTGCGTGGCGCGATGACGTGACAAGCCAAACGAGGATGCGCTATGCTTTGGCGGCTGCCTGGTCATTGAAATACGCTCTCGTCAATACAAATGATGAATGATGAATGCGGAATGATGAATTAAAACCGGGACCGAAATGCCAATCTTCTTTCTTTCAATTCATCATTCATCATTTTCTTTTGGAGAGGTGCAAGAGTGGTTGAATTGGCAGCACTGGAAATGCTGTGTACGGGGAACCGTACCGTGGGTTCGAATCCCACCCTCTCCGCCAGATAAGCAATCAGCTATCAGCGCTCAGCGATCAGCCGGCAAGTGTGATAAGCTGACTGCTGATAGCTGATCGCCGACAGCTTTTTGACAATTTATCAGACTTCGGGCTCCGCACAACGCTCGTCTTGCGAACCCCGCCAGGCCGGGAACGGAGCAACGGTAGCAACGACAGCGTGTGTTGCGGGACGGTCCGGAGTCTGGCCACATCCGAAAAGAGTTGCCGAACAGCGGCAGAAGGGTTGCTGAAGCATGCGGTGTTGGAGCAAAATCCAGCATTCGTGGGCTTTGCAACGATCAGCGCTGTGCCCGGCAACTCTTTTTAATTTTGCGTGCGGTCCTCGATATGAAGATCAATTTTCGCCGACTGGATCACGTGCAGCTCTGTATCCCGGTGGGCGCGGAAGACCGGGCCCGGGATTTTTATGGCGTTCTCCTCGGGCTCGAGGAAATCACCAAGCCCGCGCCGCTGCGGCCGAATGGCGGCCTCTGGTACCGGATCGCTGATATCCAGCTCCACATCGGGGTTGAGGAGACAAGACCCGACACATCAAAACGGCATCCCGCTTTTGAAGTGGAGCATGTGGAAAGCGTCAGGGAATATTTGGAGAAAAACGGCGTGCGGACGAAAGATGAAATTTCGCTCGCGGGCATCAAGAGATTTTCCCTCTTTGATCCGTTCGGAAACAGGATCGAGTTTCTGGAACGGATCGCTGACTGAACACCGAAAAAATCACTCGGGCTGCTCACATTAGTTTCTGTTATGGCCTATCAGGTTATCGCCCGCAAGTGGCGTCCGCAAACCTTCGAAGAAGTTACCGGGCAGGAGCCGATCACGCGCACACTGCGCGGCGCGATCGAGCATGAGCGGCTGCATCACGCATATCTTTTTTCGGGCGCGCGCGGCGTCGGCAAGACCACGACGGCGCGCCTGCTCGCCAAAGCGCTCAATTGCCATCACAGCCCCGCCGGCCCGACGCCTACTCCGTGCCCGACGCTCGACGAGAGTGCGTGTCCCTCCTGCCGCGAAATCGCCGAGGGACGTTCGATCGACGTGCTGGAAATAGACGCCGCTTCCAATACGGGCGTTGATAACGTGCGCGCCAGCGTGATTGACACCGTCGCCGTCCGCCCGGCGCGCGACCGCTATAAAGTTTTTATCATCGACGAAGTGCATATGCTCTCGGGCGCGGCCTTCAACGCGCTGCTGAAGACGCTCGAAGAGCCGCCTCCGCGCGTCATCTTCATCATGGCGACCACCGAGGCGCACAAGCTGCCCGAAACGATCCTCTCGCGCTGCCAGCAATTCGAATTTCGCACCATCGCCGCCGCGAAAATCGCCGAACGCCTGCGCCGCATCGCCGACGCCGAGGGGATCAGCGTCGCGGATGAGGCTCTGCGCGAGATCGCGCGCGCCGGAGAGGGCTCGATGCGCGACGCGCAATCGGCGTTCGATCAGGTGATCAGTTTCAGCGATGGCCCGATCACGGTGGAAGATGTCGAGACGGCGCTCGGGATCGCGGGCGCGGAGATGCGCGCGCGGGTGATGCGTGCCATCGCCGAAGCGGCGCCGGCCGAAGCGCTGGCGGTTGTCGAAGACCTCGTCATGCGCGGCCATGACCTGCGCAATTTCTGTCGCGACCTGCTCGCGCACCTGCGCGATCTTCTGATCGTCAAAATTTCCGGCGAGGCGGCCGAACTGGTGGGCGGAAGTGATACCGAGCGGTATGAGCTGGCACGCGCGGCCGAGCAGTTTTCAGAATCCGATCTGGTGCGCTTTTTTCACAGCGTAACGGAGACCGAAAAGCTCCTGCGTGAAAGCGCGCATCCCCGCTACCAGCTCGAAATCGGGTTGGTGAAGTTGATCGAAATGCGCCGCCTCATGCCGCTCGGACAGATCATCGAACGCCTCGCCGCGCTCGAAGACTCATTGCGCACCGGGAAAGCCCCGGCCGGAACCACCGGGGCCGCTCCGACCGCGGCAGGCGACGCCGGGGGGCGCGGCAGTAGTAGTAGCAGCAGTGGGAGCGGTGCGCCGCGTCGCCGTAGCAGTAGTGATGGCGGCGGCACGCGTGCCGGCACGTCTGATGCTTCACCGCCACAGACGGGCGGCATCACGGTGCGAGATAATGATGAAGGAGACGCAATCGCTCACGAGTCTTCGCCGCGCCCGCCCGAGGCGGTGGTCAAGTCCGATTCCGGTCTGCCTCCCGCTGGCGCGCCGCCTTCCGTCCTCAAGCTTGTGCCGCCGGCCTTGATCATAGATGAGCCGGGTGGTCTCGCTGAGAGCGGCGGCCGGAGCAGTAGTGGTGATAGAGATGATGCGAGCTTCTCCGGCGCGCCGCACGAGCGTGATGAGGTTCCCGGCCCGAAGATCCCGGCGACCACGACGGTTGCTGACAACGCGGTCGAGCGTATAAAAACGATCCTCGACGACCGGCGCAAGCCGCTGCTGGTGGTTGCGCTCGAGGGCGCGCAGAGGGTTCGCATCGACGGCG
>JANOGZ010000786.1:0-5400 GCA_031406255.1 Pyrinomonadaceae bacterium
GCTCATCAAGCTGGTGTGGCAGACCCATCGCGGCTACACGTTGACGATGGGGCTCGCCCGGCTGTGTCGCGCTTTTCTTCCGGTCGCCACCCTCTGGATCGGCAAATTGATCATTGATGAGGTGGTCGCGACGCGGGGCGCGGCGGCCGTAAACTCGGAGCGGCTGTGGAAACTGATCGCGCTCGAGATCACGATAGTGCTCATCGGTGAAGCTCTGGCGCGTGGCTCCGCGCTCGTCGAAAGCCTGCTCGGCGACCTTTTTTCAAACCATACGAGCGTGCGTCTGATGGAGCACGCCGCGACCCTCGACCTGTACCAGTTCGAAGACCCGGCGTTCTACGATCAGCTCGAACGAGCGCGCCGGCAAACCACCGGGCGCATCGGCCTGCTCGCGCAATTGCTCGCGATGGGACAGGACGCTTTGACGCTCCTCTCGCTCGGCGCGGCGCTATTTGTCTATAGTCCGTGGCTGCTGTTGCTGCTCGCCATGGCCGTTCTTCCGAGTTTCCTCGGCGAGACGCATTTCGCGGCGCTCGAATACTCGCTGCTGTATCGCTGGACGCCCGAGCGGCGGCAACTCGATTATCTCAGATACCTGGGCGCGAGCGACCGGACGGCCAAGGAAGTGCAGATGTTCGGACTCTCTTCGTGGCTCGTCGAGCGGTATCGCGCGCTCTCGATGCGCTTTTATGAAGAGAACAAACGGCTCTCTATTCGCAAGGGGTTTATCGCCACCGCGCTTTCCTGCGTCGGCACATTCGGATACTACGCCGCATATATCATCATCCTCGGGCGCACCGTCAGCGGCCAGCTCACGCTCGGTTCGCTGACTTTCCTCGCCGCCTCGTTCGCGCGCAGCCGCGATCTGATCCAGCGTCTGCTGTTCGCCGCCAGCGATATTTATCAGCAGAGCCTCTACCTTAAAGACCTCTTCGAGTTTTTCGAGATGAAGCCGACGATCAGTTCGCCTGCGGGCGCGCCCGCCGTCCCGCAACCGATGCGTGAAGGATTCGTCTTCGAAGACGTCGGCTTTCGTTACCCGGGCAGCGACTCATGGGCGGTGCGGCACGTCAGCTTTCGCCTGCGACCGGGCGAGCGCATCGCCTTCGTCGGCGAAAACGGCGCGGGAAAGACGACGCTGACCAAATTGCTCGCACGCCTCTATGATCCGACCGAAGGCCGCATCCGGCTCGATGGACGCGATCTGCGTGAGTACGATCTACAGTCTGTGCGGCGGACGATCGGCGTTATCTTTCAGGACTTCGTGCGCTACGATCTGCGCTTCGACGAAAACATCGGCGTCGGTGAGATTGAAAAGGCGCGACCCTTCCTCGATCAGCCGGGCAATGGAAAGAACGGCGCCGCAGTCGAAACTTCGGGGAGCTGGCCGGCGGTTGATGGCTCGCTCCCGAGCGCGCTCGAAGCGGCGGCGGAGAAATCTCTGGCCGTCTCTCTTCTGTCGCGTTTCCCTGAAGGTTACCGGCAGATGCTCGGCCGCCGCTTCGAGGGCGGCGTCGATCTCTCCGGCGGTGAGTGGCAAAAGATCGCTCTCGCCCGCGCCTACATGCGAGATGCGCAGGTGCTCATTCTGGATGAGCCGACCGCGGCGCTCGACGCGCGCGCCGAATATGAAGTGTTCAAAAGATTCTCGGAACTCGCGGCGGGCCGCATGGCGGTCATCATTTCGCACCGCTTTTCCACCGTTCGCATCGCCGAGCGCATCGTCGTGCTGCGCAACGGCACGGTCGTCGAAGACGGAACGCACGCGGAACTGGTCGGGCGAGAAAACGGAGTGTACGCCGAACTGTTCGCGCTGCAGGCGGAAGGATACCGTTGAGACTCCAGAACCCGTCTCACGAAAGCGGCCGTGCATCTGACGGGATTCGCTTCCGCGAGAACGCGCCGGGGCGGCTCCCGGCAACCCATCATACTTTTGATAAACCGAGCAGTTGTTCTTCGAGACAAGAAGCATGCGTAAATCAATCTTAACTCTCGCCGTGGTACTCGCTTCGGTGCCGGTCGCCGCTCGCGCGCAACAGGTCGCGACCGTCGCGCAGTATACCGAGCAGGTCAAGTCGCTCTTGAGCCAGCCGCGGGTCAAGGCGGCACTTGAACATATCGATCGAAACCGCGAGGCGATACTGCGCGAATGGATCGCGATTACGGAGATCAACGCTCCTTCGGGAAAAGAAAAAAACCGCGCCGCCTATATCGAAAAATTACTGCGCGGCTACAGGTTGGAGAACATTCATTACGACTCTGCCGGCAACCTGATCGCCGTCCGGCGGGGGACGGGCGGCGGCCCCGTCGTGGTGCTCGACGCGCATCTGGACACGGTCTTTCAGGAAGGTTTGGCGATCAAGGCGACCGTTCGTGACGGTAAGGTTTATGCGCCGGGCATCGGTGACGACACGCGTAACATTGAAGCCCTGCTGGCCACGATCCGCGCGCTCGATCATGCCGGTATCCGTACGCGGGGCGATCTCATCTTTGTCTTTACCGTCGAGGAAGAAACAGCCCTTCGCGGCGCAAAAGAGTTCATCAAGGACAACAAGGGCAGGATCAACCACTATATCGCCCTCGATGGCGGCTACGAGGGATTCACCTACGGCGGCATCGGCATCAACTGGTATCGCCACCACTTCATCGGCCCCGGCGGGCACACGCGTTCGCGCACCCCGCCCTTCTCCGCCACGCTGCCGCTGGCGCGCGCCATCACGCGCGCCTACGAAGTGCCGCTGCCTTTCAATCCGCCGACGCACTTAAACATCGGTATGCTGGGCGGCTCGGAAGTGATCAACGCGAAGGCCGCCGATGCCTGGTTCACCCTCGACCTGCGCTCAACGAGCACCGACGTGATCAGCGAATTGGAGAAAAAGATCGCCTTGATCCTTAAGGAGGAAGCGGAGCGCGCCGGGATGACGCTCCGCACGGAGGTTATCTCCACCACCCCCGCGGCACAGATATCCGGTCACCGCGATTCTCATCTGGTGCGGATGGCCGAGGCGGTCCATCTCGCGCTCGGGTTTGAAGATCCGCCGATCACCATTACGGGCTCGAATAATTCGAGCGCGGCGCTGCTCGAAGGAGTGTCTTCGATCTCGACCGGCGCCGCGCCGTGCGGCGATGCCCATGCGCTGACGGAATGGTGCGAGATCGAGCCCTTTTATAAAGGCATCGGGAAAGTACTCATGCTCGAAGTCGCCCTCGCTCAGATGAGTTCACAGTAGTCTTTAACGAGTCTAAAACGAGTCAAACAGTGGAGAACCATGAGGTGGAAGTTGCTCATACCGGGAGTCGGGACGCACGACGAGGCTCGGCGCAGCCTCTCAACTTGCGCCCAATCCAGCGCTGCCTAAAGCCCGGGGGGCGGGCGAAATTCTCGCGATCGGGCGGAGCATATTCAAGTGAGGCGTGTTATGAGTTTCTGGGACAGCGTGGCGAAGATAGTCGAAAAGCAGTTTGTTGATCGGGCCATTAATCTGAGCGGGCAGCATAAGGATTTTTATTGCGAGAGCTGCCAGAGCATCACCGACCATGTATCGATCAGTCATGCCGCGAGCCTGGGGCGCGCCAGCAAGCATGAATCGCGCAGCGTCCGCTTGTTTTCACACATCATCGGGAAATTGAGCGATCTGAACCCCGCCGAAAATATGTTGATCGGCAGACCTTACAGGTGCGGTAAATGTGGTAGAGAGACGGTAGATTAGCACCGCTCGGCACGCGGGCAGATTCTGATGGACGCGAACGCCAGGTAAAATTTTCAGGATCGTACTGACTCGCCGTGCACAATCTTTGCTCGCCCTTCTCAGCTATCCCGCAGTTCAGCCATGCCATCTGCCCGAGTTGCTACCAGGATATCGTCAAACCCGAACTCGAAAAATGGAAGAGCCAGAAAGACAACGCATGAGTCGGCCTCGTCGCGGCTAACCCTCCTGCTCCGTGAGCTTTCAGGGCAAATCCGGCGATTGACATATTCTTTAAACCCATTTAAACTTGTTTTGTCATAGTGGTTCCACCGCCACTCGCGCCAACGGCCCCAAGTTTTTCGCGCCTCACGCTTCAACCAGCGTCATACGCACACCTTCTCAAACAGCCCGCATCAACCGGAAATATAAGCAATGAAAGCTTTTAAATCTATTCTCGCAGCCAGTCTCGGAAAGATTCTCGGCGTCCTGCTGATCGCGTCGTGCGGCGGGAGCGCAAGCGCCGCGCGCCAGAACGGCGCCGCGCAAAACGGAGATAGCGCGGCCTCTGCCGGCCAGGTGCGTCAGATCAGCGTGAAAAGTTCCGACGCGGGAAGCGCCGGGAAGGCGCCGCTCGCGACACCGGGCAAGGGCCTCCAGCCCCCGGCCAGCACCAACGGGTCCGTGGATGCGCACCAGGCGGGCGTCGCCCACTATGAAGCAAAGCGTTACAAAGAAGCGGTCGAGGCTTTCCGGCGCGCGCTTCGCTTCAAACCGAACGATGCCAAATTGCAGTACGATCTGGGCATGGCGTATTACAACCTTAACCGTTTCAAAGACGCCGCCGAAACTTACGAGCGTGCGGTTGAGCTCAAATCAGATTGGGACGAAGCTCATTATCGTCTGGGCTGCACATACTATGTGCTCGGCAGAAGAAAGCCTGCGATGGAGCAGCACGGCATTCTTCAAAAGCTAAACCCGGAGCTGGCGAAAGTCCTTTCGCGCATCCTGAGTGTCGAAACCATGCCCGCCGCCCCGAGTAGTAATGCCGCTTCTCAGCGAGAAGGCGCGCCCAAAATAACGCCGGCCGCGCCCGCCACCCCGGCTCGCTTTGGGAAAGACGATTCATACGCGTCCCTCGTCGTGAAAAGCACGGGGGCAAACGCCGAGATGACGTGGCCGCCAGCGACCAGGGCGGAAACCTCCGCCACTGCTTCTCATGCGACTACCACCCCGCCCGTGAAGAATGCTCCGGCACAGATCACAAAAACCACCGCTCAGAGAGCGCCAGCCACCGCTACTCCTCCGGCGGGCGCGGCGTCCTTAACAGATATTTATCGTATCGGAATCGGCGATGTGCTGGACATCCGTCTGACCGAGACGGAGACCGCCAGTTCGACTCTTTTTACGGTGCTGACCGGCGGGTTGCTCGAATATCCGCTGGCGGGCGCGGCGGTTCAGGTCGCCGGGATGACGACGGATGAAGTGTCGGCGCGCCTGGCGGTCGAGTTGAAGCGGCGCGCCGTCAGTGAAAATCCGAAGGTGTGGGTCAGCGTGCGCGATTACGCCAGCCACAATGTGACCGTTAAAGGTCTCGTCGGCAATCCCGGCACGATGGCGCTGCGCCGCGAAGCGGTGCCGCTGTATGTCGTGCTCGCCGAGGCCCACCCGCAGCCCGCAGCCGCGCGCGTCGTTATCACGCGCGCCGGGGAAC
>JANOGZ010000801.1:0-2332 GCA_031406255.1 Pyrinomonadaceae bacterium
GCTCCGGACGCAAACGTGCGGACGTTGTGACTTAAGCGGCCGGCGGCAGAATATGCTATAAGTCATCTACAAACTACGCAGCAGGCAACAAAGGAGTAAGCCATGCCCTACTACGAGGTCGTCATACACTGTGTCCAGTGCGGAGAGCGGCATCCGGTGAAAAATGCCAATCTCGAGAACGGTCCCTCGCGTCAAGTAAGCGTCGCGGACTTTTATGCTGACGGTGAGTTGCCGACCGAGCTAAACACCATCAATACTAACTATCTGTTTTGCCCGAAGACCAGCAACTGGTTTTTGCAGAAGGACAATCATCAAGTTTTTCTCGTTCCGGTGGAGAGTGTTGATGCGTTAGACCCGAGCCTGGGGACCGTAGATGCAAGCGGTGGAGGAAAAGCGGAGCCGGCGCCGTACGGTGCACAGGGCGCAGGTGATACGGGTGTGAGGGAGACTGGCGATATTCTCGGTGCTAGTTCGACACATACGAGCGGCCCTGGCCGTGAGATGGAGAATACCGGAGGCACTGGTACTGCTCCAACGGGCGGCTCATTGACGGAACGTGGCGAGAGTTAAGATCAGGTGATGGTCTTTACGGCCGCGACCGGCCATCCGGCGTGCCAATGAAATAGCGCACGTTCGTAGTGTCCTCTGTGACGCTCAAGCTCAAAGGCAAATTCCTGGCAGAGGCGGCAGGATTAAACGCGCCGCGCCGGACGTATACATAGAACGCCCGTGGCCGGTAGTAGATCAGCTCGGGATCAGAGGTAAAACTTAAACAGGACGACGACGGAGGTAATGCCCAGACACGCGAGAGCGATGTAAGACGTCCAGGGCAGCGTTACTCTGCCGCAGTTATGGCATTGTTTCGCCGACCTGCTGATTCGTATGCTGCAGGAGGGGCAAAATCTTCTTCGCTTGTTTATCATCGGTTATGCCAGCGGCAGTGAAGTGGCATCAGAACGAAGGCGCGACACCCTCACCGTGGCGCGCCCTCTGGCGGAGACATTCAGCCTCGACGCCTGCTGACAGAGATTCGACTTGCTTATTCCGGGGAGTCAAGCCATCCCCCGCCATTAAAGGATGACCCCGGTTGTGGCCTACGCGGGTGTCATCCGCCGCCGGCTATCCGCCTTGTGCCAGAGCCTTCTCAGCATTAGCCAAAAGCTTCCTTTCAACCAACTCCTGGTTGATACGCGCTATAATACCCGGAGAATTTATATCTGACGGAACAACACACCTATACTCAGGATCAATCGACTTCCATTTTTCTGCCAGGCTTTTGCTTGTTATTATTCCAATAACTTCGCCATCACCGTGGAGATCGTGCAAAACGTAAACCTTTCTGGCCATAGGTTTACCTCCTAACGCAACTAACTTTAAAATGCTCACATAAAGGGAGGACAGCAAAACGCTCCTGTCTTTGCATAAAGACAGCGCCGACTAGCCCCCGGCCGGAAGCCATTTTCGAACGATCGGGTTTGATATGAGTCGCACCGTCACTGCTCGCGATGCTCTCGCATGGCGAACTAATGAATCGCTCGTTTTGTTAAATTCATGCGCTGCCACAAAACTTTTTCGTCTGGCAAAGATGCGTCTTCGTCTCGGCGAAGAATGCTCATCGATTCAATGATTAGCTCCAGATCGCGGAAAACTCCCGCGCAGGGGTCGCACTGAGTTAAGTGTACGCGCACTTGCATCGCTTCCTGGTCCCTGAGTGCGCTGGCGTGGTATTCACTCAGCAAGGTCAGACTCTCCGTGCAATCCATTAACGTCTCCCTTCAATCAAAAATCCAAGCTCCCCGGCCTAATTAAGAGCGGTTTGTTGTTTCAGTATATTTCTTAATTTCAATCGCGCTTTGTGCAGTTGCGACTTTGAAGTCCCCTCGGCCACTCCCAGCATCCGAGCTATCTCTTCGTGCCCGTACCCTTCAACATCGTGCAGGACCAGGACGGTGCGGTACCCGGGCGGTAGTTCCGCGATTGCCCGCTCCAAAGCAATGCGGTCAATGATCGGCATCCGGTTCGGATTCTCGGTGCCCTGCACGATCTGCACCGGCGTTTCGCCCTCTTCTGTTGTGAACTCAGACCGTGTGCTGCGCTTGCGGAAATGCATCAGCACCAAATTGACCGTCATCCGATGGAGCCATGTGGTGAAGGCTGATTCACCACGGAACGTTCCGATTTTTTTGAATAAATGCGTGAAAACGTCTTGCGTAAGATCTTCCGCCTCCGTCGGATTTGCCAGCATCCGAAGGCACAGCGAATAAACACGCCGAAAATGGCGATGATAGAGAATCTCAAAGGCCTCTATATCGCCTGCGCCCGCCTTCCGTGC
>JANOGZ010000823.1:0-4182 GCA_031406255.1 Pyrinomonadaceae bacterium
CACGTTATCGAGCAGCTGCTGGCGTGTGGCGACGCGACCGGCGCCTCTGGCGAGTGCGCTCAGCAGGGCGAATTCCTTACGCGTCAATTTAACGCCTGTTCCGTCGCACACGACGCGCATATCTGCGAAATCAATCGTCAGGCGGCTATCCTCATAACGCGCCGAGGCGTTTTCGTCCGTCCGGCGCAAGACGGCGCGCACGCGCGCCATCAGCTCGCGCACGGAGAACGGTTTGCTGATGTAATCATCGGCGCCGAGATCAAGCCCGGCCACGCGGTCGGCCTCCGAGGCGCGCGCCGTCAGGATGATGATCGGCGTGCGGCGCGTGGCGGGCTCGCGCCGCAAGCGACGGCATAACTCTGTGCCGCTCATACCGGGCAGCATCAGATCGAGAATCACCAACGCCGGGGGGTTCTTCGCATCGAGGGCCGCCGCCAGAGCCTGCTCGCCGGTCAGGGCGACGCGGGCTTCGAGTCCTTCACGCTCCAGATTGTAGCGCAGGCCCTCCGCAATATCCGGGTCGTCTTCAACGATCAGCACGGGTTTTGGCATAAAATTCAGTCCGGAGTCGAGAGCCCGGAGTCTGAAGTCAAGAGCTTTGCATGCAGACTTGAGACTCCCGACCCCGGACCCTCGACTCAGTTGCTGTGTTTGATAAAGGCGGCCTCGGTCATGTACACCGTCAGTTCGCAAATGTCGGTGACGTAATCGCCGACGCGTTCGATGTGTTTGGCGACAAACAGGAGGCGCGCGGCGCGCGTGGTCGTACTGGGATCGGTCACCATCATCTTGATCAGATCATGAAAGATGTGGTCGTACATCTCGTCCACCTCGTCGTCGCGATTAATGATGGCGCGCGCCGACCCCCCATCACCCGAAGTGAACGCATCGAGCGCGGAGCGCAGCATGTGCGACGCATGTTCGGCCATTCGCGGCAGGTCGATATATGTTTTGAGCTGCGGCTCATCGTTGAGATCAATGGCGGCACGGGCGATGTTGCAGGCATGATCGGCGATGCGCTCCAGAATCGGCGTGATCTTCGCGACTGAGACGACGAACCGCAGATCACGCGCCGCCGGCTGGCGCAGGGCTAAAACGTCAATACAGAGGCGGTCTATTTCTACTTCCAGCCTGTCAATCTCGTCATCGCCGGCCAGCACTTCGTGCGCCGCCGCGCTGTCACGCTCGACGAGCGAATAGACCGCCCGCTGGAGCGCGGTTTCGGTTTCGCCCCCGAGGAGCAGCACGCGATCGCGCAGCATATCCAGTTCGTCGTCGAGTCGTCTATGTAGTTCCATACTCTCACTCCTTCACCCGTGCCCTCACGCTTCGTCGTAACTATTCACGCGTCCATCAAGTCCATGCCGCTCGCTGGAGCGGCATGCTTCTCCCTTCCGCCCATCACCCGAAGCGTCCCGTGATGTAATCCTCCGTCAACTTCTCGTTAGGATTGGTAAACATCTTCTCCGTCGGATTCACTTCGATCAGCTTGCCCAACCAGAAAAAGGCCGTCGTGTCGGAAACGCGCGCGGCCTGTTGCATATTATGCGTAACGATAACGATGGTGTACTGCTTTTTGAGCTCGAAGATCAATTCTTCGATCTTCTGCGTCGCGATCGGATCAAGCGCTGACGCCGGTTCATCCATCAGTAAAACTTCCGGGCGCACGGCCAGCGCGCGCGCGATGCAAAGGCGCTGCTGCTGACCGCCGGAGAGGCTGAGCGCGGAAGCTTTCAGGCGGTCTTTGACCTCTGTCCAGAGCGCGGCATCATCGAGCGCCTGTTCGACGCGGTCATGGAGCTCGCTTTTGCTCGACGTGAGGCGGTTGATGCGGAGACCATAAGCGACATTATCGAAGATGGATTTCGGAAACGGGTTCGACTTCTGAAAGACCATCCCGACTTTGCGGCGCAGGTCCACGACGTCCATACCGGGCGCGTAGATATCCTGGTCATCTATCAGCACCTCGCCTTCGACGCGCGTCCCTGGAATAACATCATTCATCCGGTTCAGCGTCCGCAGGAAAGTGGATTTTCCGCATCCGGAAGGCCCGATGAAAGCCATCACCACGCGCTCCAGCGCGACGAGCGAAATGTCGTAGAGCGCCTGCGCGCGACCATAAAAGAAATTCAGATTATTGACACTGATTTTAACCGGCGCGATCGTGTCGCGCCCGCGCTGCTCGACGGGAAGCGGTTGGGTGGTTGGAGGCATCGGTATGGTTGTTGGCGTTGACATAAAGACCTGATCGTCAGAAGTTATACTCCAGTAGAGAAAGCGCTGTCGCTGACGAGGCCGAGAGGTGTCAGACTTTTTTTGACCCTCGTCTCCCGCCCTTTCAAAATTTCCGGCGCGTGAAGAAGCGAACGGCGATATTGATGACAAGGATCATCATCATTAACACGAGCGTTGCCGCCCACGCCTGCGCGTGCCACTCGTCGTAGGGCGAGATGGCATAGTTATAAATCTGGACGGTCAGAGAAGCCATCGGCTGATCCAGAGAGAAGTTGAAAAAGCGGCTGCCGAAGGCGGTGAAGAGTAGCGGCGCGGTTTCGCCGGAGACGCGCGCCACGGCCAGCATCGCGCCGGTCGCAATGCCGGAGGCCGCCGCCGGAAGCACCACTCCCATCGTCACCCGCCACTGCGGCGCGCCGAGCGCGAGCGCCCCTTCGCGCAGTGATGCCGGAACGAGCCGAATCATCTCTTCGGTCGTGCGCGCGACGATCGGAATCATGATCACCGCGAGCGCCACGCCGCCCGCGAGCGCGGAAAATTGGCGCATCGGAAGCACGATGATCGTGTAGATGAAAACGCCGACGATGATGGACGGAATTCCGGTCAGCGTATCGGCCATGAAACGCACGGCGCTCGCGAAGCGACTCGCGCCAAATTCCGCCAGATAGATTCCCGTCGCAATGCCGAGTGGCAGGCCGATTGCGGAGGCGAGCCCGAGCAGGATGAGCGAGCCGACGATCGCATTGCCGATCCCCCCGCCTTCGCCGATCGGCTTCGGCTCGCCGATCAGGAATTGCAGGTTCAACGAGCCGATTCCGCGATACGCGATATAGCCGAGGATCATGATGAGCACAACCACCGCGAAAAAGGCGCACGCGGCGGTCAGCGTCGTCATCACGGTGCTCGCGAGGCGGCGTCTGGAATCCGCAGTGCGAGTTGAAGCCTTCATCATGCCGCCCTCGCCGTGCCGCTCGTTCCGCGCGTCACGCTCCACACTAACAACCGCGCCGCGCCGTTGATGAGGAAGGTAACGAGGAAGAGTATCAGTCCGAGCTCGATCAGCGCGCTCAGGTAAAGATCACCGGTCGCTTCCGTAAACTCGTTGGCGATCACGGAAGCGATCGTGTACGACGGATCAAAGAGCGAGAGACTGATCTCGGGACGATTGCCGATCACCATCGTGACGGCCATCGTCTCGCCGATGGCGCGGCCGAGGCCGAGGATGATCGCGCCGGCGATCCCGGGGCCGCCGTTGGCCAGCACGACGCGCGTCGTCTCCCATTTCGTGGCGCCGAGCGCCAGCGCCGCTTCGCGCTGCGACATCGGAACAGCGGTCAGCACGTCCCTCACGACGGCGGAGATGATCGGGGTGATCATGATGGCGAGAATGATTCCGCCCGTGAACAGGCCGATGCCCGTATTAGTACCCTGAAAGAGCGGCAGCCAGCCGAACCACTCCTGAAGCGGCGGCCCGACATGTTCGCGCAGGAAGGGAGCGAGCACGAAAATGCCCCACAGACCATAAACGACTGAAGGGATCGCCGCCAGCAACTCGACGAAAAAGGCGATCGGGCGCGCCAGGCGCCGCGGGGCCTGCTCGACCAGAAAGACGGCGACCCCGAGCGAGAGCGGTACGCTGATCAGGAGCGCGATGAGCGAGGAGACGACCGTGCCGTAGATGAAGGGCAGCGCGCCAAACTCGCCGTGAATCGGGTCCCACGAACTGCCCGTCAAAAAAGAGAAGCCAAACTCGCGCAGTGAGAGCCTCGAGTTGACGGCCATCGCGGCGATCATCGCGAAAAGGATCAGCACCAACAGGAACGCGCTGGAAAACATCAGGCTGCGAAAGACAGCGTCGCCCGTGTCGCCCGTCGGCGAGAGCGCGCGCCGCCAGTTCCAGGCGCGCGCCCGCGCGCCGTAGGCTGATGCCGGGCTCGGAAGTGTTGG
>JANOGZ010000851.1:0-9019 GCA_031406255.1 Pyrinomonadaceae bacterium
GAGGCAGGAGTTTGGCCGGAGACCGGTAGATACCCGATGGCGAGGAGAAAAAAGATCGAGGTCGAAAACGAAGCGAGTCTTGGATGTTTCATACTTACGCGCACCTGTCCTCTTAACATGTCAGAGCCTTTTGATTCTCACTGAGCGTATCAACGCCTGTCCTCCGAAAGAGGAGACTGCCATCGCCGTACCGGCGCGGCGCAGAAAGACGAAGAGGGTTAGTTCCAGGCGCGCGCGTTGATATGGCATCTTGTGTGATATCGCCCGGAGTGCAGCCGCAACGCGCGTTCATCACCTGGGGCAGAGTCCGTAGCTTCGCTTTAAACGCCCGTCCCCTGCCATCTACCGGGCGCGAGCACGGCGGCCAATCGCTCGGGGTTCTTGACCTCCCGCTCAGACAGCCATCTGTCGGTTGCTTCCACCAGCGCGCGCCCCTGATCACCGCCGAGGATCTGGCCGCGGCGACGGCGCGTGACCATCTGGTAAAGAGTCATATCCGACTCCGCGAACCCGGCCTCGGCAATCTCGAGCAGGGTGGTAGCTTGTTCAGCATTTCCCTGTGTGGCGGCGATTCCGGCGCCGATGAGCCGGGACAGCGCACCGCTCCAGGGCGTTTTCACACGCGTGATTCGCCGGGCATCATCCGTCGCCGCTTGCAGCAGCAGCGGCGCGGGATCATCGCCTCTCTTTCCTCCGCTTGTCTGATGCGCGGCGGCGGCGGCGAGCGCGGCGCGGGCGCGGAGGTGGAGGGCTTCAATCTTCGTGAACTGAATGCGCAGGAGCAGCGAACGGGCCATCACCGGCCAGCGCTCGTCGAGGAGTTCCCAGGCAGCTACTTCCTGCCCGCAATAGAGAGCAAGTTCCACCTGCCCGAAGAGCGCATAGTAGTGCTGCGAATGGAAACCTTCCTGCGACCAGAGACCGATCGCGCGGTCTAATTCTTCGCGCGCCAGGTCGGCTTCGTCGCCGAGCAGGTGTGCGAGATATGCCAGTCGAGTGCGCAGATTGGTTTCGGCGTAGAGGTCGCCGCGCTCCTGCGCTTCCTTGAGAAGCTTCGGCAGGCGGCGCAGCATCTCAGGAAGCTCGCCCATATAAAACAGCGAACGGAAAGAGAAGTGCTGTGCCGTGTAGAGTTCCCAGCTAACGCCCGTGCAATGCTCGCGCAGGATCGCCTCGGCGCGCTCGGTCAGTTCGAAAGACTTCTTCCACTGACCGAAGAACCACGCGGTCGTTCCCGCCGCGAGGCCGGCCGACCCGAGCGCTTCGGGACGGTTGACTCGTGCGGCGAGCGTCGTCGCCGCATTGAGTAGTTTCTCCGTGCGACGGCGGCCCCGGTTTCCAGCAGATGAAGCGAAGCCTGCTTCAAGCGAAAGCGCGCGCACGATTCGCAAAGGCTCTCCGGCCTTCAGCGACAGCAGTAGGGTGCGCGCCTGAAAGTCAGCTCCGCGAATAGGATCAACCAGCACCAGCCCGAGGGCGACGGACCAGCACGCGTCGATCCGGCTCAATTCTTCGGCGGGTACCTGTGCCTCCTCCCGCTCGCGAAACTTCAGACCGCGCAGACGAATCTTCGCGCGGTGAAAAAGTAGTGAGAGGAGCGCACGCCGCGGCGTCTGCGGCAGCCTCATGCCGATCGCGCGCAGCACCGTGCGAATTACCTTTAAGCCTTCATCAATGTGACCGCTGCGCAGGAACTGCTCGGCGGCGCGACGCTGGAGTTCGAGGCTTTCGGACGGGCTCGCGCCCGCCGTCGAAGCCAGGTAAGCACGCGCGGCCTCGGCCCCGCGCCCGACGTTCGCCAGCGCATCACCGAGCTTCGTGCGGAGGATCCGCGTTTCGGCGTCCTCTGCGGGCCGGAGTTCGATAGCGTGTTGATAGAGCCGTGCGGCATGCTCGAAAGCGAGCGCTTCGGCGGCCTGTGAGGCGGCGGCGGCGGCATAGCTGGCGGCGCGCTCGAAGTCTCCGGCTCCCTGAAAATGTACGGTCAGGGTCTCCGGATCGGCCCTGCCAGAAGCCGCCAGGGCGAGCGCCAACTGATGGTGATGCCTTTTCAGGTCTGGCGCCGAAAGGTGGGCGACGATGGTTTCTCGAATCCGGTCATGGTAGGTTTCGATCTCGCCGCGTTCCGGGGTTCCACGGGTGCGGAGCAAGCGTCCGGCGCGTAGCGCGGCCAGCGCCTGTTGCTCCTCCCCGTCAAGCTTCGTGGCCTGCCTTGCCACCCCTAGCTCAAGCGGTCGTCCCGATACGGCCACGACCTCCAGCAACCGGCGGGTTTGCTCGGGCAAGCGCGAAACGCGCGCCCAGATTACTTCATCCAGCGTCGCTGCCCGCACATTTTCTTTGACGTCGGCGGTTTCGGGCGCGTGTCGATCCTCTTCGGCGGACTCGATACTCGCCGCGCCGGAATAACGCGCGAGTTCATGAACGAAAAACGGGCTGCCGCGGGACTCGCGCGTGATCGCCTCGACCTGCGCGGGCGATATCTCGTCCGGGTCGTGTAACAGCGACATCGCCAGTCGGCGCGCTTCGGCGGGAGACAACTCGCCAACGACAAGCTCGTGAATTTCCGAAGTGCCGCGCAAGCGCGGCAGGAGGATGCGGAGAAACGGGCTGGTCTCCGCATCCTCACTGCGGTAGCTCGCGATCAGCAGCAGCGCCGGCGCGTCCGGTGGGCGTAAAATCTCGCCGAGCAGCATTCCGCTATCGACATCTCCCCACTGCAAATCATCGATAAAGAGAATGAGCGGCTTCTGATCAGCGAGCCGGGCCAGTAGCTCTCTGAGCGCGGCGAAGGCGCGCCGGCGTATTTCCTGCGAGTCTGGAATTTCGAGAACCCGGCGGCGCGCGCGCGCGATCGCCTCGACCTGGCGCAACACCGGAAACAGCCGCGCCAGCGCCATCACATCGCGCGGCATCAGCGCTTCGGCTTCTCCGGCCGGCAAGCTCTTTAAATACCGGCTGAGCGCGTCAATCAGCGTATCCAGCGCCTTGTACGGCACAGACTCGCGCTCATAGCAGCGGCCCGCCAGAATCACGGCCTCGGTTTCACGCCGCGGCAAGTCCTCAAGAAAACGGCGCACCAGTGCGCTCTTGCCCATGCCGGACTTGCCCTTCACAAGCATCGTCACGGCGTGTCCCTGCTGCTTGGCTGTCAGATGGGCCTTCATCAGCGCCGCCAGATGATCCTTCCGCCCGACGAGGGGCGTCGTCGGTGATGAAGCGGGCGGCGTCACGTGATGTGCCTGCGCCTTATTTCTGGCCTGACCGAGACGGCCGAGCACCTCAGCTCCCGTCGGTCGCGCGTGCGGATCACGACGCAGCAGGTCGCGACACAGCGCGTTGAGGTCTTCCGGGACATCCGCCACGAGCTCACGGGGTTCGGGCGGCTCGAAATTTTGCTTATTGTTCAGGACTTCGAGCAGCTCACCGGTGAACGGAAAGACTCCGGTGAGCGCTTCGTAGAGCATGACGCCGACCGCATACCAATCGCTGGCGGCCGAAACGGGCTGCCCGGCCGCCTGCTCCGGCGACATGTAAGCGGGGGTTCCGGCAAAGGCCAGGCTCTGCTTGAGGTCGTGGGGGGCCGAAAGCTCCGTGACGAGTCCGAAGTCGAGCAGCACCACTCGCTTCTCCGGTGTCACGAGCACATTCGACGACTTGATATCGCGGTGCAGCTTGCCCGCTTCATGAAGCGCGCCCAGCCCCTCGGCCAACTGCACGAGCGATGTCAGCAGACGATCCGCGTTTAAAGGGAGGGCGGAAGGTGCCGGAGTAGTAGAAGAAGAAGAGGGTGTGAAGGCCATCGCCTCCGACTGCTGCCCCCTCTCCGAGTCGCTATTGAGCGCAGCGTTTCGTACGCCCTCACGCGTCTGCACGACGCCGCTTTTGGTTTCGATCGTTGGTCCGGCCGCCGGGTCATGAAGAGTCGGTGAATTGGCTTGAGAATCTACGAGCAGCGGAGTAGTGCCGCCGCGCACATAGTCGAGGAAGTTGATCCCTTCGACCAGCTCCATCGTGAAGAACCAGCGTTCGCCATCAGACATTAATTCATACAGCGTTACCAGGTTGCGGTGCGCGACGTCGGCCAGCGAGCGAAACTCCTGTTTGAAACGATAGATCGTATCGGGATTGGCCTCGCGTAGAGACTTCAGCGCGACGACCATCTGTCGCTCTTGATCGTAGGCTTGATACACCTCTCCGAAGGCTCCCGCGCCGAGATGGCGCTGGATCGAGAACCGCGCATGGACCAGTGAAATTGCCTGACTTGTTTCTGTCATGTGTTTCCGGATAACGCTTTATACCAACGGCGTGCCGGGGAGAGCAATTGTCTCGATGTGGGGAATATACCCTGCGCAAGAAGCACGTGCCCGTACCTGGCTCCGTGCATAGTATGCGAGCTTGTGGCCCGATATAAAGAGGAGAAGCCGGCTCAGGGGGTGTCGAGCAGGGCGCGATCGAAAAAGTCGATGACGCGGCGGTCATAGGCTTCGCCCTGCTGACCCGTGGCAGAAGCGAGATTGAATCCGGTCAGCGGAAGATTAGTGTCGACTGCGATGTTCGGCTGATTCGGAAAGCACCGGGCGAGCGCCGCGGTCGAGGCGCGAAGATATCCGGCATCCTCACCCGAGAGCAGCAGCACGCGCCGGTTAGTCAAGCTCGAAGCCGCCGCGCAGGCGGACGTGTTCTGGTAGTCGCCGAGAGAATATGCGCGTATCGTGACGCGCGCCAGCTGATGCAGCAGATCATTATCGAGGCTCGTGCGCGATTGGACGACGGCGCGCACGAGTTCATCCGGCGAGGCCGGAACCGAATCCAGTACGAGAGCCCGCGCGCTCGCTTCACGGGACGCGGCGACGAGTGCGCCATAGGCGCCGAGTTCTACTCCGTAGAGACCAATCGCGCGGCCGACGAGCGGTTCACCCTGGGCGGACTTGAGCGTGCGCAGGTAATCCATGGCGGCCGATACGTCTTCCGCCTCGCGTGTGCCGAAAGACGTCCACCCGACGGGAGGATTCTCTCCGTGGCCACGCAAATCCGGCCACAGCACCGTAAAGTTAGTGGTCTCGCTAAGCTTGACGCCGAGATTAAGGAGCCACGAGCGGTCTGCGCCGTAGCGGTGGAGCAGCACGACCGCCGGCGCGCCAGCCGCACCGCGCAGCAGCCATCCGCGCGCCCGCGTTCCGTCCCGATTGGCCCACGTCTCGTCGGTTGCCTTGAGACCGCGATCGCTCAACTGCGCAAATTTCTCGGGTGTCACCAGGTAAGGGTGGCGCGTCGGGTGCGCGGCGCCGTAGATAATCCAGAGCATCGCGCCGCCGAAGGCGAGAAAGACGACCAGCGCGATCGGCAAGAGCGCGATCACAATCTTTCGTACGGTTCTTCGTCGAGGCAACATTAACCTCCATTGTAAAGGATTGAAGGGCGAAAGATGAATTTATATTTCGTCATTTTTGGCGGCGAGGCTCCGGCGGGCATTAAAATAGTCTTCCGGCGTATTGACGTTTGTGAAAAAGAGCGGCGCGTCGCCGAGATCCGCCAGTTCACTCGGCCCGACCCAGCGCGTCCGCACCTGTTCGAGCAACCCTCGCGGACGGAACTCGCCGGAGCGCAGCAGGCGTTCCGCCGGAGGCAGACATGCCGCGCGGGCATAGAGCGCGCAGAGCGGCGGCGCGCGGCCATCGGCCGGGGCGGGTACAACCGCATCGAAATCGGCGCTGCGGAGCCCGGCGAGCCGCGCGAAAAGCTCTCTGGTGACGAACGGAAGATCGCAGGAGACGACCGCCAGCCAGGGAGCTTCACGACCATAAGTCAACGCGGCATGAAGTCCACCGAAAGCCCCGCAGCTTTTGTAAACATCCGTCACCAACGGCAAGCCATAGGCCGCGACGGCCTCCGTCTCCTGCACGACGACGACGCTCGTTTTATGCGCAATTTCGGCCAGAGCATCGGCGATGCGCGCGATAAATGTCTGCCCGCCGAGGCGCAACCGCGCTTTGTCGGTGCCCATCCGGCGCGATGCGCCGCCGGCCAGAATGAAGCCTTCGATATCAGCCATGGGCCGCCATTCGTCGCGCCTCCGTCGCCCCCGCGACAGCAGCAGTTTCTGATAGCTCAGGCAGGCGGCCGCCGACGCGTCGCGCGGCACAGATCTCATCCTTCGTCACATTACCGATATTGATATGCGGCAAAAGATCGTGCCCGCGCGCGGCCCGCGCCAGAGCGATGAGGTGATCTATATAAGAAGAGAAACCGTAGTCGCGCAAGCGGTCGCGCACCGTCCGCGACTGTTCGACGCCTTCGCCGCTCATGATCAGCAGCTCGGTCGCGCCCGCGCGACGCGCGCGTTTCGATTTCGAGGCGAGCAGCGGCCTGAGAAATGAGTTGCGCCCGCTTCGCCAGTCCGCCGGACAAACACGCGGTAACCGCACGTATTGCGACAGTAATGCGTCGGAATCAGCGTCCAGCTCGGCGAATAAGTGATGCACGCGTGAGAATTTAAAAGACGCATCGCCGCCGCACGTTATCACGCTGCTACAGTAGGCGGCAAGAGGCGATCATGGAAGAAAAAGGGGCCTGGCCGGAAGCGTTCGGCGGGGATCGGTGGCGCATGCGGAACTTCCGGGAGCAACCCTTCATCCGGCGGCCTTCATCATTCAATCGCGCAGGTGTTCCTTGACCGGTGCGGAAAGCGAACGCTATAGTCACTATGGCTGGTCGCTGTTCCCCTTTACCCGGCGCCCTGTACTTCTCCGGGTTAGCTTCTCTGAAGGCTATCAGCGCGTGGGGTGCTCTCTTTAAGACTAATAGCAATCACAGTCTCTTCCGCTTTCCGAGGTGAATAAATGAAAAGAAGTCTCGCCGCAGTTTTCGCCCTGATGCTCGGGCTTATCTCCTTCTCCCCGCAGGCGTTCGCGCAGGATCACCAGTCCGCTCAAGCGCGTCGCGGCAAGTCGGATGGGGTGGAGCTGTTCGCGCTCGAGAACGTGCGCGCGGGGCAAAAGGGCATTGCGCGGACGGTCTTCGCCGGAGCGGAACCGGAAGAGTTCGGCGTCGAAGTATTGGGAGTGGTGCCGGGCTTTCCCGCGCCGCGCCAGTCCGTGATCATCGCGCGCCTGACGGGCGCTAACGTCGCGCGCACCAGCGTTTTCGCCGGCATGTCCGGCTCACCCGTGTTTATTGACGGAAAGCTCGTCGGGGCGATCGCCTATAGCTTCCCGTTTTCGAAAGAGCCGATTGCGGGTATCACGCCGATCAAGCAGATGATCGATATCTTCGAGCGCGGCCAGAACAATACGGTCGCGCCAGAGCGGCAGCAGCGGGCGCCGCGCGCCGTTTCCTTCGCGCAACTCGCCACGACAGAGTGGAAGCCGGAATGGCCCAAAGTGGCGGCGGTGAGCGGCGCGCCGCTGATCGCGCCGGTCTCAACCGGATCGCCGCTCACCGCGCTCCTCGGTCAACAGCTTGTTCCGATCGCGACGCCGCTGGTCTTCGGCGGTATCTCGGCTGAAGCGCTCGCGCTCTTCGCGCCGCAGCTCCAGGCCAACGGCCTCTTTCCCGTCTCCGGCGCGGGCGGCGCCGCTCCGATCACGCCGCTCGGGCCGGTGACAGACAAAACGCTTTTGGGCGGAACTTCTGTGAGCGTCCAACTCGTGAGAGGGGATTATTCGGTCGCCGCTTCGGGCACCGTCACCCTGCGCGACGGTGAGCGTATTTACGCCTTCGGCCACCCCTTCCTCGGCCTCGGCGCGGCAGACATGCCGATGTCCGAATCGTCGGTCGTGACCGTCATTCCGAATACGCTCAATTCCTTTAAGCTCAGCGTGCCCGGACAGATGGTCGGAAACATCTCACAGGATCGGTCGACCGGCATCTTCGGCCATCTCAGCCGCGCGCCGAAGATGATCCCCGTCACCATCAATCTGCACACGAGCCGCGACCGCACCGAGAAATACACTTATGAAGTGGCGAACGACGAATTCCTGACGCCGCTGCTGCTCAACATCACGATCTTCAGCACGATTTCATCGAGCGAGCGGAGCCTCGGCGATGCGACGATCTCGCTGCGCGGCAAGATAGATGTGAAGGGCCACAACCCGATCCTGCTCGAACGCCGGTTCTCATCGATGAGCGCCGGCATGCTCGCCGCCGGATCGGTGGCCACGCCGGTGGCGGCGCTTTTGTCGAGCGGTTTTGACAGCGTCGAGCTCGGCGCGGTCACGCTCGATATTACTTCGACCGATGGCCGGATGACCGGCACGCTCGATCGCATCGCGCTCGATCGGACGGAGGTCGCGCGCGGCGAAACGGTCGAGGTTCAGGCGTATGTGCGCACCGAATCCGGCAAGCAGTTTGTGCAGCGCATCCCGGTCGAGATTCCGGCCGACATTCCGACCGGCCAACTCGTCCTCTTCGTCGGCGACGGCGGCGCCCTGCAGCAGGCGTCGGCCGCGCGCGAGCTGGTGCCGAAGGATTTGGGCCAGCTCGTCGGCGCGATCAATAAGATCAAGAAAAGCGATCGGCTGTACGTCAAGCTGTTTCGGATCACGCCGGGCGCCGTGATCGGCACGGATGAGATGCCCAACCTGCCGCCGTCATTCATGGCGACGCTCAACAGCGATCGGAGCTCGGGCGGCTACACGCCGACGGCGCTCTCGCCGATTGCTGAAAAAGAACTGCCGCCCGCCGAATTCGTGATCGTGGGCCAGCAATTAATCGGGATCAACGTCGTGCGCTAGCGAGCGCGACGGGCGCGGAAACGCTGATGACCGACGGAAAAAACGAGGTGAGCGGCGCGCGCCCGGTCGTGCGCCGCTCACCTCGTTTTGTGTCTGGCCCGGAGGCCCGTCGAGGAACGCGCGCGACGGTTAAGCGTCCATGACGGCGCGGCGAATGACGAACAGGAAACGTTGCTCCGAGAGGGGAAGGCGATGCGCCGTGTATCTCAGCCCGGCGACGCGCTCGACCTCTGAGCGAAGCGTGGGGCCGCCGAAGAACAGCAGCGTCGCCTGCGCCGGCGACC
>JANOGZ010000868.1:0-1205 GCA_031406255.1 Pyrinomonadaceae bacterium
GCCTCGCGATGAGAGACCAGCTCATTCCGGTCGGCTCCATCCCCTTGTTAGATTTCGTCCGACGTTACTTCAACGTACACGACCAGCACCGACAAGAGCATCAATCAACTCTCGACTCGCCGAATGGCGAGCAGATTAGCATGATCTTTCAAGAATCAGATGACGCGCGAGGCTCTCACTACACAAGCCTCATCAGGCACAAGCCACAATGACTTTCTCAGAAAGAATGAGGTCTCACCACTCAACAGGAATCTAACGCCCGAATTAACCGGCCCGCTACTGCCCTTGAATTTAAGAGGCCAGCTAATTGCGGGTCCGGTTCAATGAGTTGTTATGCGTTGCCGCTGATGGAACAGCACCTACAGGCACAATCCATATTTCTGCTTTCATGCAAGCCTGACGACGGTTACTAACCTTCGTTATAATACGATTAGCTTCGATATTAAAATCTCTGACCAATGAATCTTTCGTGTGTCTTGCGACTCCTACTGCTGTACTCAAGCGACTACGGCGATTTGGATAAGCAATAATCCAAACCTGTGCATTTGGATTTACGCGCAGCACATTAGCATAAAACTTTAGCCCATCATCAAGTTCATACAGGTCAAGCGTGAATTCCGGTTCGCACCCGACGCCCATCGAGACCTCATCAAATTTGAGCGGAGATTTTAGATCCAATTGCATTTCAGGAGATGGTTTCGGAGCGGAGTCCCCGTTTGGCGCAAGCCAGAGTTCGGTAACTCTTTTCTCTCTATTACCGCCTTCGACAACTTTAACAAGATTAGGATTAACCCCACGCTTATTTACAAGATAATTACGGTAACCATGAATCCGCCTGAGAAAATGTCCGGCTGGGATATGCTGCTCATAGTAGCCAACAATATAACCCGTTGAATTTGAATTCTTGTTCAACTCAAGCGCGAAAGCATCAAGGTGAACCATCTCATTGTCGGCAATCAAATCACCGAACTCATCGAATTTGCGAGATGCAGAAATATTTTGTTGCGGTATCACGCCCGCTAATGAAGCTAGAAGGCACAGACAAATGACGATTGCTCGAAATATCATGTTTCCCTCATTACCACGAAAACGCATAACGCCCGAATTAACCCGCGCCGAGCGAGCAGCCTTCAATTTACATCGAAGGAAGCATTATAAGAAACATACTATCGAGGCGTCGGGTTGAATGAGTTATAGGTGTTCCA
>JANOGZ010000890.1:0-11082 GCA_031406255.1 Pyrinomonadaceae bacterium
TAAGAGCATAATAGCCCTCTTTGCTGCGCACGAATAGTCGGGATAGACCGCGCTGTGACTGGACTTTGACTTTGATCTTGCGCCACTTACCGTCGTTGGTGAAGTTCGCCGGCCGGTAGCCAATCGAATACTGGTTGCGCAGTTCGAGCGCGATCCGCTCAAAGGTATCAAACATTTCGGCGGCAGTTGAGGGAAAGAAAGCTTTTCCCCCGGACACCCCAGCTAACTCGTCCAGATTAGCTTGACCGGCGATGGCCAGAAAGTCCCCTTTATCGTGTCCGCTGAGGATGCCGATCGCGTAGATGATCACGTCGGATTCTTTCAGCATGCGACGTAACTCGCTGAAGGTATATCGTGAATTGTTGTCCTGCCCATCGCTGATGACCAGTAGCGCGCGCTTCTGGTGGGTGCCGCGCATGACTTTTTCAGCACCGAGGTAGCAGGCGTCATAGAGCGCTGTGCCTCCCTTAGTCTGCGCAAACATCAATTTGTCTAACAGGGCATTGGTGTCTCGTGTTCGATCCATCAGAAGTTGCGCGCGCGAGTTGAACCCGATCAGAAAATATTCGTCGCTGGTATGGCTTGTTTCGATGAACTTCCGAAGAGCTTCTCTGGCGCGACTGATCTTGTCGCCGCTCATTGAACCGGATAAATCGAAGACGATACCAACGCTGACCGGAGCATCATCGTCGCTGAAGAAAGAGATCTCCTGTGGGATTTTCTCGTCCGTAATCGTGAAAGCGCTTTTGTTGAGGCCCTTCACCAACCGACCATAAGCGTCCGTCACGGTAACGGTCAGAGAGATCAGGTCCGTATTGACAATCACCGGCCCTTCGTTTCCCGGGTCGGGACGTTGTTGTTCTGATGTTGATAAAGAAAGCGTCTGTGGCCTGGCCGGCGCCGCCTGATCAGTAGTCGTCTGTGGCCTCTGTTGGGCGATGCCGGGTAAAACCACGGCCAGGCTGAGACAGAAATAGAAAACGAGGCTAGATAGATTGCCGTGAGGCCGAAAGCTCATATTCCTCTCTGTTCCTCCAGCCGGGAGCTAGATCGAGGTGGTTATGATAGTGCCGGAACTGAATCCGACGTCCCCGCCAAACAGGCAGGCGGTGAGACAGCTCATCAGCCCATTTTCAGAAGCGACTCGAACAGATTAACCGAGGAAACAACCACACGCCATTCTAACATTAGTGCTAATGATTCGGATCATGCTCACCGTAATCAATAAATACACAACACGTGGTTTTTGTATGTGCCAAATCTTACATTTAATTAAAGAGCATCAAAAAGGAGTGACATCTTCGGTCGGTTGCTCGGCCGCACTCGCGGATGAGGTGCTACGATGTCGATCATCGTCTTCATTCATCTCACTTGTGGCCTCTGTCAGCTCTTCGAGCGAGTCGGTCATTGAACTACCTGAGCAGGTGGGTGCGTGTGGCTCCCGGCTCTCGGGCTCGCCCGCGGCCGAATCCGTGTCCGGCGAAGCAAACTCGCCCAGCGGCAGACTCATTTGAACCCCGCCCGCCTGCTCCGTCGCGGTCGCTGCCGGATCGTCAGGTGAATCGCCCGGCGGATCAACTGAAAATGCTACGGGACCGGGCATCTCCTCGCTCACGATCTCGAATCCGACGGGAGCGCTGTATTGTAATGCTGAGTCGGGTGGTGGCATTACGGGCAGCACATAGGCATCGAGGCCATCTTCCATCAGACTGCTCTCGAAAAGAGCGTCATCCGGATTGTCACCAGCCCCTGTCGAGACTTCGGGTGAGTCGCCTGCGGAATTGTCCGAGGATGTTGATGCCTGTTCCTGCTGGTCGGCGGGCTCAGACCCGGCAGACTCTTTATTCTGTAAAGCGGCTTCGGCTGATTGTAGATTCGTCTGCGCCTCGGCCAGGTCCGGCCGATATGCTAGGGCTGTCCTGTAAGCCTCGATCGCATCTTCAACCTGCCCGCTCTCGAAATGCGCCTTACCCAGGTTGTAATACGCCTCTGAATAATCAGACTTGTGTCCTACCGCCTGTTTGAACATTTCTATGGCTTCCCGGTACTGCTCTTGCCGGAGGTACACGACACCCATATTATTGTATGCCTTGGCATGATCCGGCTTGAGAGCTAAAGCCTGCCGGTAAGCTTCGATGGCTTCTTCATACCGGCACATGGCCGTATAAATGACGCCCAGGTTGTAACGGAATTTGGCGATATCCGGGCGAAAAGAGATGGCCCGCTTGAACATTGCGACGGCTTCGTCGTGCTTCCGCGCGCTGTATAAGGTGCATCCCAATTTATAATACGCGTGGGCGTAATCCGGCTGGATAACGAGCGCCTGCTTGTAATACTTCGTGGCCTCACCGTGCTGGTTGAGCAAACTATACGCGTCACCCAGCCGGTAATGGATTCTGGCGTTGCCAGGCTCAAACTGCATCGCCAGTTTGTATGCTTCGACGGCTTCTTCGCCCTGGTTCAGCTCGATGTATGAGCCGCCCAATTTGTAATAGGTTTGAGCATATGTCGGGCGGAGTTCGATCGCCTGGTGGTAAATCTCGACGGCATCTTCGAAGCGGCTGAGCCTGGTATAAGCGTTCCCCAGATAGTAGTACGGCTTATAGCTGTCCGGTTCATAGCTGACGGCTTGTTTGTAAATTTCGACAGCTTCCTCATACCTGTGGGCCGCGTAAAATTCATTTCCTTCCTTCAAATAGGGGTTGGTTTCAAATGCCGGATCGGTCTCGTGGCTCACCTCAGCGGCATCAGCGGCATCGGGGACGGAATCCTCGACCGGCGCCGACGTGGGTTCGCGCTTGCTGGTTAATTTTCTGAGAAGAGAGCGCATTGAAGGGTTATACCTGAGGAATGTAGTGGAAACGATCGGCTTTAACAGCGCCAGTCGAAAAAGAAGGTGAAGGGTAGCTCAGTTCTGGCACTGCAGGGAAAATCTGGAATCCGGCATTGAACTCACCCGTTAAATACTGTAATAACAGTTTTAAAAATTGTCAATAAAGATGTAAGGGCTTCATACGCTTCGCACGAGGGCTTCACATCAGAAATACGGTTAAAGAGCCAAACCTTGTCGCGGGGGACACGTTTGGCGCCCACAGGGAGTCAGCAACAGGTAAACTCCCGGCGGGATAGTGCAAAAGAGCATAGGCGGTGGGGCGGGAGGATACAGGGGTCAGAGACCTGATCGAAGAATCGTTCAGGAATCTGTAATGCGAAAATGAGAGGACGCCTTCGGCGTTCTCTTAGAATCAAGGAAGGAATCGAATGATGAAAGAAAAGAATTCAGAATTAGAACTGGACGGTAACGGCTACCCGCAGAAGACTGCAAGGAAGGGCACAGGACGCAAGCTCGGCCAGGCGAAGGCGGCCAAACTCTTAGCCGAACTCGAGCACTACCGCGCGTGTGTAGCCGACAACGAGGAACGGCTTCGCGCTGGCAAGGCTTCTGATGGTACGCCACTCACGTCCCACGCATTCTCCAAAAACCTGAAGCGCTATGCGAACGCTGCCGGCATTGAGAAGATTCATATTCACCAGACGCGCCATACGTTCGCGCGCATCGTGGCAGAGGAGAGCGGTAGCATCGTTGAGACGCAGGAAGCGCTTGGGCATAAGAATATAGCGACGACGCGTGTGTACGTCGGACGTATCGCTGTCAAGCGAGACAAATTCGGCCCACGGATTACGTCGCGTTTGAAAATTCACGCGGCAGACCGGAAAGACTCTGAGGGTATTGTCAATATAAGGTCATGAAGAAGCACAGCTTCAAATAGATAGTAATGATTAAAGCAAAATTTGTTTTCACTAATCTCTTCTTAGCTCTAACAATTTTTTCTGTTTCAGGGCGGGCCGACGCGCCTCAGTACGGCGGCAGCGTCGTCGTCGCCGTCTCGTCCGACCCCGGCGGGCTCAACCCGGCGGTGACGACTCAGGGCGGCGTTCATCTCATCTGCGGCTCGATCTTCAGCGGGCTCGTGGCGCATGACTTCAATTTGAATCCGGTGCCAGACCTCGCCGAGCGCTGGCAGGTCTCTCCTGACGGTCGGACTTACACCTTCTACCTCGCGACGGGCGCGGTGTTTCACGACCGCGTGCCGCTCACATCTGAAGACGTCCGATTCACATTCGAGCAAATGCTGTTGAAGTATCACTCGCGCACGCGCACCTCGATAGGCGACAACCTGCGGCGCATCATAACACCGGACCCACACACGGTCGTCTTCGAGTTCGACCGGCCATACGCCGCTTTCCTTCAACTCGTCGACGTGACGAACGCCCCCATCATGCCGAAGCACCTGTACGAGGGAACCGACCCGCTGACAAACCCGCATAACACGAAGCCCGTCGGGAGCGGGCCTTTCAAGTTTCAGGAGTGGGTAAAGGGCGATCACCTTACTCTTACGAGAAACGAAAAGTATTTCAAGCAGGGCAAGCCCTATCTGGATCGCGTCGTGTACAAAGTCATGCCGAGCGCGGCAATGGCGGCCATCGCCTTCGAGAAAGGAGAAGTGGATTACTTTTTGAACCCTTCGCCGCTCGACGTGGCTCGCCTGCAGAACATGGGGGGAGTCGTCGTCACAGATAAGGGCCGGGAAGGGTTCGCGACGGTCGAAACGCTGATCCCGAACCTCACGCACAGGCCCCTCTCCGACCTCCGCGTGAGGCGCGCGATGGCCCACGCCATTGATAAGGACTTTTTGGTTGATAAGCTTCTATTCGGGATGGGCGCGCCCGCGACGGGGCCGGTTTCGCGTCTGCTCGGATGGGCCTACAACCCGAACGTGGAAAGATACGAGAAGAACGTGGCGCTCGCCGATCAACTGCTCGACGAGGCCGGGTACGCGCGCGGAGCGGACGGGATACGGTTCCGGCTGAAGTTCGTTCACGCTTCATCTTATGCGAAGGTGGCCGAGGCTGTGCGCGATCAGCTACGTGATGTCGGCATCGCCGTCGATCTGCAAATGATGGAATTCAGCGCGGCCGTGGACGCCGTTTACATCCAGAAGGACTTCGATCTGGGATTCGCCTCTTTCGAGAACGGCCCCGACCCGGACATCGGCGTCAAACGCACGGTCGTCTCCTCGAACATCGGGCCGATCCCGTTCTCCAACGGCGCGGGTTATCGCAACCCGCGAGTCGACGAACTGTTCGCGCTCGCGGCATCCGAGCTGGACAGGGGGAAGCGGGCCGCCTACTACTTCGAGGCCCAGGACATCATAGTCCGTGACCTGCCCTACTTCTGGCTGTACGAGCCGAAAACGGCTTCCGCCTACCGCGACGGCTTACAGGGCATGTATGCGTGGAGCGCGAAATCTAACATCTACTTCGCGCAGGACGCATGGTGGGCTGACGGCGGTCGTTCAAACAACGCGGCCTTGTCCACGCGTCGCGGGCTTTACCTGCTCCTCGCCCTCGTCGCCGTCGCCACGCTCGCCGCCGTCGCCATTTTCATGAAAAGAAGAAGGCGGAGGGGCTAGAGCGTCAGGCGGGCTTGTCCAGGTGCTCGATCCGTGATTTTGGGTCGAGCGCGAGGTTGAGGGCGTCGCCCACTCTGTTCAGCGCGAAGACGAGCGAAGAGAGGGCGAGCGTCGGGAAGAAGACCATCCACCAGGCATCGCGGATAAAATGCTGGCCGTTGTGCAGCATGTAGCCCCAACTGATGTGATTGGCGTCGCCGAGGCCGATGAATGACAATCCCGCTTCGACGAGCATCACCCCGCCCACCATCAGCGTGAAACTGGTGACGATGAGCGGAAAAGTGTTCGGTAGAATTTCGTGAAACACGATCCTCGCCGGCCCGGCGCCCATGGCTCGCGCTGCCTCGACGAAGCTTCTTTCCCTGATGGATAAAACTTCCGCCCGGATGAGCCGCGCCGTCGCAGGCCAGTAGGTGACGCTCAGCACGACGATCAGCGTAAAGAGGGTCGAACCGAACAGCGCGGCGACGACCAGGGCGAGAAAGAATCTCGGCGGGATGAGGAAAAGCTCCGTGATCCTCATCAGAAGATCGTCGAGGAGGCCGCCCGCATACCCGGCAGTGAGGCCGACCAGAACGCCGAGGAGCGTGCTCAATAAAGCGACGGTGACGCCGATCAAGATAGAAGTCCGCGCGCCGCGCACCACTCCGCTGAAAACGTCTCTGCCGAGGTCATCCGTGCCGAACAAAAACTGAAAAGAGGGGGGCCTGAATGTCTCCTGAGAGGTCTTCTGCGCGTCGCGCGGCGCAAGCCTTTCAGCAAAGACGGCCACGAAGATAAAGATCGCTAAGAGGACGAGGCTGGCTACCGCCGACCGGCTTCGCTAAAAATTGCGCCAGATATCCCACGTTTCGGCGGGTCGCTTGTTCGGCGGGTCTTGTTCCATCGTTTTCGCCATCAGTATTTGATTCGCGGGTCGAGCACGGCGTAAGTCAGGTCTGTGATGAAATTAACCACGGCGACGCTCGTCGAGATCAGAAGAAAGAGTCCCATCAATACCGGGTAATCCCTCATGGCGAGCGAGTCAATCATTAATCTTCCGAGACCGGGCCACGCGAACACGGTCTCGACCAGCACAGCCCCGCTCAAAAGCATCCCGAAGTCGCTGCCGATGATGGTAATGACCGGCAGCAGCGCGTTTCTGAGAGCGTGGCCGTAGATCACGCGGCCCTCTGTGAGCCCCTTGGCGCGGGCCGTGGTGATGAAGTTCTCGCCGAGCACATTCAACATCGAGGTGCGCGTCAGGCGCATGATTTGCGCGAGGTACACGATGGCGAGCGTCGTCGCCGGTAAGACGAGGTGACTGAGCACGTCCAGCCAGTGATCGAGTCCCGACAGCTCCTGACCTGCGGAGGACATGTTCTGCGCGGGGAATAAACCGAGGTAGAGGGCGAAGACGATGAGCAGCAGATGGCCAACGGAAAACGATGGCACCGAGTAGCCCAGAAGAGTAAAAGTATTTATCGCCCGATCCGAAAATGAATTCTTCCGCCGCGCGGCCTCGACTCCGAGCACCACGCCGGCGACCGCCGAGAAAGATACGGCGCTCAGCATCAGCAGGAGTGTCGCGGGGACGCGCTCTAAGATGATGGTGGTGACAGCCTGCTGGTAGCCGAGCGAGTAGCCGAAATCCCCGCGCAACACGCTCGTAAGATAAATCCAGAGCTGCGTGCCGAGCGGGCGGTCTAAACCGAACTTGGCGCGGATGAACTCGTAGTATTTCTCGTCGCCGCTCTGCCCCGCGAGGATGTGCGCCGGGTCGCCGGGCGCGACATGAATCAACAGAAAGTTGATGGTGATAAGGGCGAGGATTAAGAGGACAGACTGAAGCGCGCGCCTGATGAGAAGTCGGCCGGTGGAGCGTGAGAGTAGCTGCCGCCGAAGTCTCATGCCGTCTCTTGGTGTTTTAGGGTTTCGATTAACGATTCTATCCGGCCGAGGGCAACCCGCACCGCGGCCCTAACCTCGTCGCTCAGCTCCGCCCCCAATTCATCGAAGCCCGCCGGCTGGCAACCGACGATGAATACTTTCGAGGGCAGCACACCCAACGCTCTCGCCAGCACCAGGACTTTTGACGGCTCCGTGTAATGAGCGTCGGCCAACGAAGAGTGAAGCGCGGAAGGGTCGAGCATCGCGGGGTCTGTAATGTCCGGCTCGATGACGTAGATTGTGCCGGGCGCGCCGCCCCTCTCGACGGCGTCGGCGACGATGAGGGCGTCGTAGCCGTCCATCAACTCCTGCACGAGAGGGATGCCGGCGATGCCCCCCTCGAATACTGTAACTTCGTCGGGGAGACTCCCGCTTCGGCTGAGCGCCTGCGCGACCGCGACGCCGAAACCGTCATCACCGCGCAGCACGTTTCCGACACCGGCAATCAGGATTCTCATCACGAGGGCGGATTGTAGAATGCTCATTGCGGATTTACAATTCGCATTCTTTGTAATCCGAAATCGACATTCGGCCGGGTGATGACCACACACGATCAAATACTTGTCCAGGGGATCGTTCAGGGCGTAGGGTTTCGCCCTTTCATCTACTCACTAGCTGTCAGGGAATCGCTCAAGGGAAAGGTTCTTAACACCGCCGGCGGCGTGCTCATCTAATGTCAAGGGCAACCAAAAATCCATAGAGCGCCTACTCGCCGCCATTGAAGCCCACCCGCCGACGCTCTCACGGATTGAGTCAATACAGATTGCCTTTGCCAAAAGTGCATCCGGTCAGAAACCGGCGCGCGTCCACCGCGCACATATCGTTTTCGACAATAGCCACAACTTCCTCGTCAGCCGCGTGTTCACCGATTTGTTCGAGTGCGATTTCAGCCTCCCGTGTGGCCTTCGCCAAACCTGGACACATGTGCCCGTGAAAAATTTGAATTTGATAAATCCACCCTGCTTGCATAGAATGTCGGCTCCCTGGAAAATCTTTGCCACTTGTTCTGGCAAAGCAAGCACTATGAGAGGCTTTGCTATTACCGCAAGTCGAATTCGCAAGACTTCGGGTTTCAATTCGAAAAAATGAAAGACAATAAAATAAAGAATCGCTATTGTGTGAAAAACTTTCGGCTGATAGCCGCAGTCTCAGCGCTGGTTTTCTGTGCCGTACTCGGAGCTAATTGCTCACGAAATCTGGCGCCGCCCAACGCGGAACAACTTGCACTGGGAAAGCCGATCACCAAACAACTCAAAAATGACGAAATCCATTCTTATACGGTCAATCTCGACACAGGCCAGTTTCTTGGTCTGAGCATCGAACAACATGATGTCGATGTGATTACGAAAGTGTTCGCGCCAAACGGCGAATTGCTCGGTGAATTTGATACGCCGACGAGCGGGAGGGGAACGGAACAGGTGAGAGTCGGCGCTGAATCTCCGGGCGAATACCGCTTCGACATCTATACCCTTTCGCCAAGTGCGGAACTCGGTCATTACACATTGCAACAAACCGAGTCTCGCCCGATTACCGAGCGCGACCGCAAAATTCTCTCCGCCATCAAACTCCATCAAGAAGCTGATGGCCTGCGTGCCAAGCCGGAATCCAGACGGGATTCTCTTCCCGTTTATGAAAAGGCTCTGCACATCTGGCGTGAAGTCGGGGAAGAGCGTGACGAAGCAAACACTTTGCGAGCGATGGGTTTCGCCGAGCAGCGATTGGATGAACTCGAAAATGCCAAAGTTCATTTCGGGCAAGCCTTAGAAATCTGGGAGAAGGTTGGCGATTGGCGCTCCGCCGCTTTTACACACATCATCTTCGGCGTCATCAGCAAAAAACAGAATGATTATGAAGCGGGTCTTCAGGAAGACCTCAAAGCCCTGCCTCTCTGGGAAAAAGCCGGTGACATGCCGGAATACACGCAAAATCTCGTGCGCATCGGGAATGATTACGTCAAGCTGCAAAAAAAGGCGGAAGCCGTCTCTTATTTTGAACGGGCTATGGAAAACAGCAGTAAGGTTGAAAGCACAGCGGTCAAAGCGTTTGTGTTAAGCCAGTATGGAGATGCTCAGGCAGCTTTTGGAAACAAAACTGAGGCGCTGAATCTGTATCAGAAATCGCTTGCTTTATGGGAATCCCTCAGGCAGGACAAAACCATCAGCGCCTTAAAAGAGAAAATCGCTAAATTACAGTGAAATAGCTTTCATGGAATGGCACACTCTGATTTGAAAAACAGAGACCGAAATAGATGCGTTCCGGCATCGGAAGTGTGCGTAAAAGCTATCGGAGTGAAGATATTGTAAATCTTCACTCCCGGTGCTAGTCTTAGCATATGAAGGGTCATCTACTCCGCATTATCATCCTACTTACCACCTTCGCTCTCGGCGTCGCCATGGTACCGGCAGGGCGTCATGTTCAAAGGGGCGGAGTCGAGCGCACTGACCCTCCAAACCAAAAACCGTTTGTCCTGGTCGTGAGAAAACGGGTCAGTAGTCCTGAGCCCCGAACCACGTGCCCTTAGTTTCACCAGCCCCCTGGTTTTTCAAGCTATGGCACGGGCTCTTATCTTCTCATTAGATATCTCCAGGTGTAGGATGTAGCAATTCAACTTGATTGCGAATTAACAAGACAAGGACAATCCTTCTTTCTTCAATTCGTAACTCGTGACTAATCAAGTGGGGGCTTATGAAGATTGCGATCAGCGGCAAGGGCGGTTCCGGTAAGACTACCATCTCGGCGACGCTCACCCGCCTCATCGCGCGGCGTGGTCTGCCTGTCCTCGCCATTGACGGCGATCCCAACCCTAATCTCGTTCAGGCTCTGGGCGTCGGCCCCGGCGTGGAAGCCGAAGCAGTTCCCCGTAGCGTCGTCGAGCGGCGTGAAGACGAAACGGGCAAAACCCGCCATGTGTTGACGAGAACCATCGCCGAGATCGTTGATCAATATGGGCTGAAGGCGCCCGACGGCGTGACGGTGTTGGTCGGCACTCGTGTTGACCACGCGGGCGCGGGTTGACTCTGCGGGGCACACGCTGCCGTGCGCAGCATCGTCGGCGAGATCGTCAACAGTTCCGAGGGCGTGACCGTGATGGACATGGAAGCCTCCATCGAGCACATGAGTCGGGGCACGGTCAGGTACGTTGACGCGCTGCTCGTGGTGCTGGAGCCTTACTACCGGTCGATGGAGACCGCCGGGCGCACCGTGCCGCTCGCGCGCGGGCTGGGGATAGAGCGCATCTACGGCATCGCCAACAAACTCCGCAGCCCGCAGGACGCAGAGGCCGTCGAAGCCTACTGCCGCAACCACGATTTACAACTGATCGCCAAAATCCCCTTTGACGACAACGTCGTCGAGGCGGACAGAACGGGCCGCGCGGTGATCGATTACGACGTGACCTCTCCCATTGTCGAGGAGTTGTCGCTCGCCGCCGATTTTCTGCTACGCGAAGTTAAAGTGAATGGAGCCGGAGGAACTACGGATGCTCGATAACATGGACACCATGACGCTGTGGACGTACTCGCTCATCGCGGGAGCGGTGGTAATTGTCATCGTCGCCGTTTTGCTCATCATGCTCATCGCGGCGGCTAACCGTGTTAACAATAACGCGAGCAACATCTGGGACGCGGGCAAACAGATCGCGGGAAACACGGTTTCAATCTGGATGCTGAATGTCACCAAC
>JANOGZ010000901.1:0-1195 GCA_031406255.1 Pyrinomonadaceae bacterium
CTTACCCAAATCTCTGAGGTTCTGAGCGGGCGAGCGAAACAGGACTCGCACTACAAACGATGTCAACGCTTTCTTCGCTTCTTTGATTTGCCTTTCGCCGAGATAGCTTTGCTTGTTATCAAATTGCTTGGCATCCCGGCGCCGTTCGTCCTGTCGATTGACCGCACCGATTGGTATTTGGGCGAAACTCCTGTTCATGTTTTCATGTTGAGTGTTGTCTATAAAGAGGTTGCTTTTCCTCTGCTGTGGACGGTGTTGGAGAAGAAAGGTTGTTCGGACACCGCAGAAAGACAAGAGTTGTTGGAAAAGTATGTGCGGCTTTTCGGCAAAGATTCTCTTGATTTTGTGACTGCCGACCGCGAATTTATTGGTCGGGATTGGTTTTCTTACCTCAGGCGAAAGAAGATTCCGTTTCGCATTCGCATCAAAGAGAATCTGAAAGTCACGAATGCTCGCGGCACCAAGGAGGTGTCTGCGAAGAACCTGTTTCGCACCCACAAAGCTGGTGTCGGGGTTTTGCTTTTTGGCAAGCGAGAAGTCTTGGGGGAAGAGCTTTCGGTGATGGGCATGCGCACCTGTGAAGGTGAATATGTGATCGTGGCAAGTAGTTCGGAAAGTGACGAGATATTTTCTGATTACGCCAAGCGGTGGAAGATCGAAACACTGTTCGGTTGTTTGAAGTCGCGTGGCTTTTGTTTGGAAGAAACGCATGTCACCCGGAAAGAGAGGCTGGAGAAGCTTCTTGCTTTGATGACGGTGGCTTTCTGCTGGGCGTACATCACGGGTGAGTGGTTGGCACGCACCAACCCGATCAAGATCAAGAAACATGGTCGGCTGGCTAAAAGTCTTTTTCGTCATGGGTTCGATTATTTGCGACGCATCTTATGCAATCAGGACTGCCTAACCAAACGCTTTGATTTCATTAGACTTTGTAAACTTTTGTCTTGTACTTAGTCTTCCAAGATAGCGGCTGAAACAATCCATTCAAATTCAGGCCGCTCGGCTACAAACAATATTATGGCTTCCGGGTCTCGATCTTTTAATGCCGCTGAGACAACCACATTGGTGTCAATGACCACTTTCATTGACCGCTCCGGTAAGCCTCAACTTCTCGCATAATTTCATCTTCAGTTAAGGATTGTGCCTGAGCTAGGGCCACGCCGCAGGACAGCGCCGGGATCGCGATGCCCGTCGT
>JANOGZ010000952.1:0-2539 GCA_031406255.1 Pyrinomonadaceae bacterium
CCGTCGCCCAGCAAATTTATCAGAACCGGTATCGCCGCCGCGGCGCGGGCTTCCATCCGTCCGAGCGCGCACGCCGCCGCGGCTCGCGCGGTCGCATCGGGCGAACGCAATTTTTCGATTTGCCGGCGGACTTCGAGGGGCACATCCGACTCACCCGTCGCCTGCTTCGCGCGTTCTTGCGCGCCGCTGGATGAGTCAGCTCCCATCACTATGAGCATTAAGGCGAGTCCGAGAATTGCAGCAAAAGTTTTCATGTTTTCTTCCTCCCTGCGTGCTTTACTCGTAGCGAAGGGCGACCATCGGATCAACGCGCGCCGCCCGCCGCGCCGGAACGTAACAGGCGACGAGCGCCACGGCGCCGAACAGCAGCGCGATCGCGGCGGACGTCGCCGGATCGGTGGCGCTCACACCGTACAGCAGGCTTGTCATGAAGCGCGTGACCATCAACGACGCGGCGATACCAAGCGCGATGCCAACGGCAACCAGCATCATCCCCTGACCGACGGCCATTTTGAGGACATCGCTCTTTTGCGCTCCGAGGGCCATCCGAATACCGATCTCGCGTGTCCGTTGCATGATCGAGTAGGACATTACGCCATAGACGCCGATGATCGCCAGGACAAGCGCGAGCGTCGCGAAGATACCAAGCATCAGCATATTGAAGCGCTGGGGAGCGACCGAGCGGGTCACATACTCGTTCATCAAAAGGATGCTATTGATCGGTTGATTCTTGTCGACGCTGGAAATCTCACGCCGAACGGCATCGGCGAGTTGCTCGGGCGCCGCCGCGGTGCGGATGGCGAGCTTGATGCGGCGGCGGTTATAGACGATCGAGCTGCTGCGCTGGATGGCGGCCTGCGCGAACGTGAAGTACATCTCCGGCTTCGGTTCGGCGTCGAGCCCGGCATGGCGCACATTTCCGACGATGCCGATGATCGTTAGCCACGGGCTTTCTCCGCCGACGGCTCCCTGCCTGATCTGTTGCCCGAGCGCATTACCGTCCCGCCAGTAGCGGCGCGCCATCGTCTCGTTGATCATCACCATGCCCTGCGCTTGCGCGTTATCCGCGTCGGTAAAGTCACGTCCCTTGATGATCGGAATACCCATCGCGCGGAAGTAGTCGGGACTGATCACGCGGTAACTCGCACCCGGCTCCTTTCCGGGTTCCGGGCGTGGCTGTTCCTGGATGACGAACGGACGATTCGAGTCGGACCCGCCGAGCGGCGTGGTATGGGTTGTTCCGGCGGCCTCGACACCCGGCAGCGATCTGACGCGGCCCAGCATTTCGTCGTAGAAATTGATCACCTGTGCGTCCTCGCGGTATCTCGTTTCGCTCAGCGGAATGCCGACCATCAGGACATTATCAGCTTTGAAGCCCGGATCAATTTGTGTCAAACGGATGAAGCTTTTGATCAGGAGTCCCGCGCCGACCAGGAGCACGAGCGAGAGCGCGACTTCGGCGACGATGAACGATGCGCGCAGGCGACCGCGGCCGAAACTGACGACGGAAGTCTTCGCCCCTTCTTTGAGCGCGACGCTCATGTTGGCGCGCGCGTTGAGGATCGCCGGAGCAAGACCGAAGATGACGCTCGTCAGTAGCGAAACGATCAGTGTGAAACCGAGCACCTGAGCGTCAATGCCGATCTCATCTGCGCGTGGAATAAGATCAGCCGGAGATAAAGCGAGTAACAAATCAACTCCCCACAGGGCGAGCAACAATCCGAACGCCCCGCCCGTGAGTGCGAGCAGCAGGCTTTCCACCAGCAGTTGCCGCACGATCCGCGCGCGACTCGCACCGAGAGCCATTCTGATCGCGATCTCTCTCTCCCGCGCCAACGTGCGCGCCAGGAGAAGGTTAGCGACATTGGCGCACGCGATGAGCAGAACCAGTCCGACCGCGCCGAGCAGCACGAGCAGCACGGTGCGCACGCCGCCCGTCACCTGTTCGTGCAACGGAACAAGCCGGACGCTCCAGCCGGTATTAAATTCGGGGCGCGCTTGTTCGAGGCGCCGCGCGATCGTGTCAATTTCGCTTTGCGCCTGGACGAGGGTCACCTCCGGCTTGAGGCGCGCAATCGCCATCATCGAACGCCCGCCGGCGCTTAACCTCTGCGGATCGTTAATCAGCGGCTTCCACAATTCGGCCGGGTCCGCGAAGTCTTGCGGCATCACGCCGATGATCGTATGCGGTTCGTCGTTGAGGTTGATCGTCTTTCCGATGGCGTCGGAGGAGCCGCTCAACCGCCGCTGCCACAAGCCATAACTCAAGACGACGACGGGCTTCGCTTCGGGGCTGTCTTCGCCTGAAGAAAACGTCCGACCCAGCGTCGCCCGCACCCCGATTGTATCGAAGAAACTCGCGGAAGCGCTCGTTCCCTCAACCTGCTCCGCGTCACCCACACCCGCCAGATCAAAGGCTGATCCGACAAACAGCGCGCTATTCTCGAATGACTGTAGCACTTTCTTCCATTCGAGATAATTCAATCCGGCGACGCCCATGCGCCCCGCCTGGGGATGATTCTCCCAGAGCTTGACGAGC
>JANOGZ010000964.1:0-5918 GCA_031406255.1 Pyrinomonadaceae bacterium
TGCGTCGCCGTCGTTTCGATCCGCTTTTCACGAAAGATATGGATGCGCCCCGCATCGTCGAGCAGATCGAGCGCTTCTCCTGCGAGATGCCCGCCCTTGATTAATACGGCGGGCGCGCCCATCTCGCGCATCAGGTGCGCCGCGCGCATCATGCCATCTTCATCGACGATCCGGCGCATGCCCGTAATGCGTTCGGCCTCGGGAAGGTTCGGCGTGACGAGGCGCGCCACCGGCAGCAGTTGCGTCCTGAGCGCCGCCAGCGCTTCATCATCGATCAAATCATATCCGGAAGTCGAACGCACGACCGGATCAACCACGGGCGCCGGCAAGGCCGTCTCGCGCAGGAGACGCGCGACCTCGGCGATCACCTCGCGCGTCGGCAGCATGCCGGTCTTGACGCCCGCCACCTGAAAATCTTCGATTACCGGCAAGACCTGGGCGCGCACCTCCTGGGCCGTCTGATGCGTGGCCCCGAAGACGCCGGTCGTATTTTGAAATGTGAGCGATGTGACGGCCGCCGTCGCAAAGCAACCGAAGGCCGTAAATGTTTTGATATCGGCGATTACACCAGCGCCGCCGGAAGGATCAAAGCCAGCGATGGTGAGTACGACGGGCGGCGGATTCTGTTCACGAATCTTCATTTGCTTGGCTACCCGCTCATTTGAATCACCCTCACGAACATCAGGGAAGCTTTCGCGTCCGGGCAGCCTGCCATTTTACATCTTTTCTTGCCAGCGCAAGCGAACACGCGCGCGTGGTGAGAAACTCCCACGCGCGCACGATCACCACTACCGGCGAGCCGCGGGGCCCGCCGGTCATTTATCTTTAAAATGTTCCCGGTGGCTGAAAGGCCACAGAGAGCGAGAGCACTAGCTCTGAGCTCGAACGCGTCGGCTCAGCTCGCCATCTCCGAGACGCTCACAAGCTCGGCGGATTTTCCGGCGCCCTCTTCCGTGATCGGCAGCGGCACGTTTGCGGGAGGCGCGTCTGTACCTGTTGCCGGTCGCTCGCGCTCCTTGTCCTGCGCCGCTCTGGGTTGGGTCATGTGGCAATTGCCTCCAAAAATCGCGCCCTGCTCGATCACCAGCGCCGGCGTCTGAATATTACCGGTGACCTTCGCCGAACGCCCGAATTCGATGCGCTGGCTGGCGATGATATCTCCCTTGATGGTGCCGTTGATCATCGCGACGGCGACTTCGATATCCGCTTCGACGTGACCGCCCGCACTGACGATGAGGGTTCCTTTCTCCGACTTGATCTGCCCGGAAAAATGTCCATCAACGCGCAGCATCCCTTTAAAGTTGGCCTCGCCCGTCAGCACCGTGCTGTTACCGATGAAGCCGCTTAAGGTTCCCTCCTTAAGATCCCGCGCGAGAGAATCCGCCACGGAAATAGCCCGTAATGATGCCGGAGGATTTGTGACCTGCTGGCCGGCCGGCGTCTCCGCGCTGTGGTATTGTGGAGAAGTCGGAGTGTGAGTGTCGAGCGCGGTGTAGCGCGTATTTTGATTGATATTGGCCTGTTCGTTTTCAGCCTGTTCAGCCCGCGGGCTTCTTCCCATTCGAAGCATACTGCAACCTCCGGAGTAAATGTTATGACGGGGCTGACCCGACAAGTGTCCGCCGACCGCGCCGGATGAGACGGCGGGTCCTGAACAAGCGAGAATTTCGGGCAGCTCGACGAGATTTAGAATTTTTCGGTCAGGATCCTATTTCCGATGCTTTCGAGAGGGGCAGCGCTTGGAGAAGAGCGCCGATTCATAGTACCACAGATGATCTCGGTCGCAACATGGATAATATCGCCGCCGGACATTACAATGTTGTTGTGAAATTGTGATAGCGGCGTGCGTCTGCTGGTCGGGAGACTGCCCGCGGAATGTTTTTCGGGGTCGCGCGGCCGGGCCGCGGAGGCAGCGCCTCTCGAGAGGCCGCGAGTCGCTTTAAGAAATCCTTCCCAAAAGAGGTTTGCGTTGAAATGAAAAGATGTCACCCGTGGTCAAAAATTTTCGCCATAACGTTCGCGACGGGCGCGATGATCGTGCTGCTGTCGGCTCCCGCGCTGATGCAGCGACGGCACTCTCGCGCCGGCAGTAGTGGCCGGAGAGCGGCAGCCGACGCAGGCGTGATCGCACGGGCGCTCGATAGCATTACGAGCGCCGATCTGCTGCGGCACACGCGCGTGCTCGCCTCGGATGAATACGAGGGCCGCGCCCCCGGCACGCGGGGCGAAGAATTGACGGTCGCCTATCTCACCGAGCAATTCAAACGTCTCGGCCTCAAGCCCGGCAACCCCGACGGCACATACATTCAGAAGGTTCCGCTCGTCGGTTTCACGGCGCAGCCGACCGCCTCGTTCAGCGCCGGCGGCAAGCGGCTTGACCTGCGTTTTCCGGACGATTATGTCGCCGTCTCGCGCCGCTTTGCTCCGGAAGTGAATGTTGAAAACTCGGAGATGGTGTTCGTCGGCTACGGGGTCGTCGCGCCCGAGTATGACTGGGACGACTACAAAGGCGTGGATGTGCGGGGAAAGACGATCGTGATGCTGATCAACGACCCGGCCGTTCCCGACCCGCGTCAATCCGGCGCGCTCGATCAGCGGATGTTTCGCGGCCGCGCGATGACCTATTACGGTCGCTGGACATACAAATATGAGATCGCTTCGGAGAAGGGCGCGGCCGCCGCGATCATCATTCACGAGACGGGACCCGCCGGCTATCCTTACGAGGTCGTCTCCGGCAGCTGGGGGCGCGAAAACTTCGACATCCAGACGCCGGACAAAAATGCCGGCCGTGTCGCCGTCGAATCATGGCTCCAGCTCGATCGCGCGAAGGAGTTGCTGGCGGCGAGCGGGCAGGATTTCGCCGCGCTGAAGCGGGCCGCACAGCGTAAAGACTTCAAACCCGTGTCGCTCGGGGCGACGGCAAACTTCCATATCAAGAACGGACTGCGCGAGATCGAATCCAATAATGTCATCGCCAGGCTCGAAGGATCAGACCCGCGCCGGAAAAACGAAAACATCATCTACACCGCACACTGGGATCATCTCGGGCGCGACGAGCGCTTGGCGGGCGACCAGATCTTCAACGGCGCGCTCGATAACGCCTCGGGCACCGCGTCTCTGCTCGAGCTCGCCGAAGCCTACACGAAGCTCGGGCGCGCGCCCCGGCGCACGATCCTCTTCCTCGCCGTGACCGCCGAGGAGAAGGGACTGCTCGGCGCAAAATACTATGCCACCAATCCGCTCTACCCACATGAACTGACGCTCGCCAACATCAATATGGACGGCGTCAATCAATGGGGGCGGACGCGTGACATCATCATCGTCGGCGCGGGCAATTCGACGCTCGATGATCTGCTCCGCGAGGCGGCGGCACGCCACGGACGAACGGTCAAACCCGATCCGGAACCGGAGAAGGGCTTCTTCTATCGCTCGGACCACTTCGAGTTTGCCAAGCAGGGCGTGCCGGCGCTCTATCCGGATTCCGGCATCGAATACGTCAACCGACCGGCGAGCTACGGCCAGCAGAAGCGCGACGAATACACCGCGCGCGATTACCATAAAGTTTCGGATGAGATAAAGCCTGACTGGGATTTGTCGGGCGCGGTTGACGACCTCCGCCTGCTTTTCGAGGTCGGTTATCGCGTGGCTCAAGCGGACAGGTATCCGGAATGGAAACCCGGCACCGAGTTTAAAGCAAAGCGCGAAGAGATGCTGCAAAAGGCGAAGGGCGGGAGATGATGATGCTGCTCTCTGCCAGCGACCCGACAGCTTCACGAGGATTATCAGTATGACGACCGTCTATCGCCTCGCCGCAGGTGCTCTGTTGGTGATGATGACGTGTGCCTCGCACGCGCCGGCGCAGCAGCAGGACGCCACGCCGCCGCCGCAAACCGATAACGCCGCCGGGCCGCTGAAAAAGAGGAATGCGCGGCCCGCCGACGCTCAGCCGGCGGGCCGCGAGCCATTCGATGACGCCACGGTTGCGAGGATGGCCGAATCATGCGTCACGATCGAGACCGAAGCGGGCGCGATCGAGATCGAGATGCTGGCGGAGACGGCCCCCAACACCGTGCGCAATTTCCTCAATCTGGCGGCGATCGGCGCTCTCGATACGACCACATTCAGCCGTGTCGTTAAGGATTTCGTGATCCAGGGCGGGAATCTCACGACGCGCCAGATACTGACGCCGGAACTCGCGCGCCGCGCGCGGCGCATGATCCCCGACGAACCGAATCTCGTCAAGCATGTGCGCGGCATCGTTTCGATGGCGCGGGCCGACCAGCCCAACAGCGCGACGACCAACTTTTTCATCCTCGTCGGCGAGGCCGCGCATCTCGACGGAACATTCGCCGCATTCGGACGCGTTGCGCGCGGGATGGATGTCGTGGACGCGATCAACCGCGCGCCGACCGATGGCGAGAAGCCCGCCAAACCCGTGCGCGTCACGCGCGCCGTCACCGCCGCTTGCAGCGCCACGAGAGGCGGAACGAGGGTGGACGCGAAATGATTTTTTTCCGACGCGGCCCTGGCAATCTGAATTTCATCGCGCCGGTAAATCTATCAGGAGCGTATTTATCTATTCGGGGCGCGCTGGGCTTGAACGTCTGACACCATCAACGATTAAACTGAAGCTTCGGTTACGAGCATATCTCTGGCGACATTTGAGCTGCGGCAGGCCGGGTCGCCCACCGTCGGCACCGCTCTGCTAGAAAATGGTATAGATGAAAGGCGCCAGCGCAGAACTCTGCGCGAAGATCAGCAGCGCGCCCAGCAACAGCATGACGATGACGATCGGCAGCAACCATAATTTCTTATTCTGACGCAGAAACAGCCAGAACTCGCCGGCGAGGGCAAACTTGCTCATCACGAGAATCTCCTTCAGAATAATCGCTCGAATTGCTCTCTGCTCTGCCGGGTGGTCTTGCGCGGAACCCAGTAGCTCTTCTGCTGGCGGCTTCGCTCACGACGTTTCAGAGGATCGCGACCCGCCAGTTTCGACACCACTCCGTAAAGGCTGAATACTCCGTAATACATCAGAGAAAGCAGGATGCGGCTGTTGATGTATCCGAGGAGAAGCGCCAGACGCATCCAGGCGACATGAAAGCGGCGCGCCCAGACGGGCACAAACAATCCGCACAAGATCAGCAGCGAGGCGATACCGCCGAGCACGCCGGCCGTGACGACGCGCCCGCGCCAGTAACTCAGGGCGGCGATCAGAATGAGCACGCCGGCGACCAGCAGCGCGGTCTTGCGCGCCTGCTGCTGGGTCAGCGTGTCATTCGTCGGCTTAGTCAAGCTGGAACTCTTCCTCCCAGGCCCTGTCATCAACGTACTCCCCTTCGGTCTGCTCGCGTTTGTCGAGGAAGAATTCTTCGATCACGAGGCAATCCATTTCGGTGCGCATGAAGCATGTATAAGCCTGCTCGGGCGTGCAGACGATCGGCTCGCCGCGCACGTTGAACGAAGTGTTGACGACGAGGGGACAGCCGGTCAGTCGCCCGAAGGCAGCGATCAGATCGTAGTAGAGCGGGTTGTCTTCACGGCGCACGGTCTGCACGCGCGCCGAGTGATCGACATGCGTGACGGCCGGAATGGTCGAGCGCGGCACGTTGAGCCTGTCGATCCCGAACAATTCCTCCGCCGCCGCCGTCACGGGGGTGCGCAGGGACTCTTTGACGGGTGCGACCAGCAGCATGTACGGCGAATCGCAGGTCATCTCGAAAAAATCGGCGACGCGCTCGCGCAAAACCGACTGCGCGAACGTGCGGAAAGATTCTCGAAACTTTATTTTGAGGTTCATCTGCGACTGCATTACGGGTGACCGCGGGTCGCCGAGGATGCTGCGCGCGCCGAGCGCGCGCGGGCCGAACTCCATCCGTCCCTGAAACCACCCGACGACCTTTTCTTCGGCCAGCTGC
>JANOGZ010001015.1:0-9060 GCA_031406255.1 Pyrinomonadaceae bacterium
GCAACACCTGCCAGAGGCTCTGGTCGCTCGCCGCGAGAAAATCTATGAAGGCATATGCCTCATCGCCCAGATCGCCGATGGGGAATTTTCCCGGTAGCGACGTCGGGTGCAACAAGATACCGCTCGATCTTGGGAAGTTCATATTTCCCCTTTCGACTGGTGAAATAAAATTTCTATCCGACGGAAAACTTTGCTTTAAGAGTTTGCCACATCTACCCGAACAATACGAAAAGAGCAGCGCCACTTTTATGCGACGCTGCTCTTAAAAACCGCCACGCGGATGACCGCGAGAAAGAATTTTCGAGTTATTGCAAAATCGGATGGACGCCCCCGCGACTGTGATCGGCGGTCTTCGCATAGCGTTGGCGGTCATTATGATAAAGAATTATATGCTCGCCTTCGTAGCGCGCGATGTTGGCGACGCGCTGCCACTCGCGCTCATGCGCGGCGATGATAAAAGCGCCGGGCTGCATGGATAGCACCATCCCGGCAGCGAACACGAATCCACCCTGATCATAGACGCTTCCGGCATACTGCGCGGCGCCGAGGGCGATATCCGGCGAGTATGCGCCGGCGCTGTCTTTCATCCGATCCGGGCGTGCGATGAATACACTATAGTCGGAATACTTGAGCTGCGCGCCGAAGTTGTGGCGTCGGGCAACCGCGAAAAGCTCCGTCAGCCCGTCGTCAATCGCGCGTAACATCTCAGCCTGAGGTTGATTATAGGAATAGACGCGCACTCCGCGCGGCGTCGCCATCGAGAATGTGAATCTGTCTCCGGTGATGTGCTGCGCGCGCTCTATGAGGCGCGCATCGTTACCGCGCTGCGCGCCGGCGTTCACGCTGAAAGCACTCGAAGCCGATAATGCGCCGAAGACGATAAGACCGGCGAAGGCAAATTTGAAAAATGTAATATGGATGTGTCTTATCATGACGGTTTGCCTTTCCCGGAAATTAAAATGCAGATGCGCATTAGAAATAACCGCTTTCATCGGCGCATCTGCGACTTTAAAGAAGTTTGACGATCAGCGTATGCGAAGTGTGGTGGCCGCTTGCTACGGCTCGACGAGTAACTCGGCGCCCGCGCTTGAAACGTCGGCGGCGCGTGACGTTGCCACCACTCTAGGGCTTTCCCTTTTTGTCTCCCTTCCCCCCCTTATTTTCACGATCGTTCCGCCGCTCTTCATTACGCCGCTTATCTTCTCTCTTTTCTTCCTTAATGACGACCGCCGGCTCCTTCGGAGGCGGCGACTTTTGCTCGCCTTTTCTCTGCGGATCGAGCGCATAAGCGCTGACGGATAAAAGGAAGAGCATCGACGCGGTCTTTAAGATGTGTTTTAAATCGTTCATAAGAGCCCGTGTCCTCCTCATGTTCGTTCTTTAGTTGAGGCGCGCATGGGAGGGGAAATGAGGAGAGACGCGCGAAGTGTCTCGCCTGCCTGAACGAGCAATATGGATGCCACACGCTAAGGAGCGAACATCATACTGCTTTTACAGGCATAAGTTTACCGCAATCAATCGCCTGACGCACGCTTTCAGACAGGTTTTGCACGGTATCGTGTAGCGCCTCCCCCAGAGCCCCGCCGCTGATCAATTCTTAGCGCCTGACGACGATTCTCGTGCTGCTGACATTACCGCTCGCGTCAAAAACGCGTAGCGAGATCGTATGCTCGCTCGTGCCCGGCAGGGGAACTTCCACCGCATACGTCTCACGCGGGCTATCGGCGATGCCGTCTTCCGGGAACACCGCGCGCCACGCTGCGCCGTCCACGCTGATATCAGCGCGCTTTATCATCCCCGTCGTATCCTCGGCGTTAAAGCGGGCGCTGACGCGCTCACCGGCAACTTGCGCCGGACCCACGGCGCGTACAACCGGCGGGGTATTATCGATATCAACCGGCTCGCTGATACGCTGGCCCGTCAGCGCCTGCCCGATGGCATTATCGGGCGCATCAGAGGCGATTACTTTAAAAACATAGCGCCCGTCGCCGAGCGCCGCGCCATCCACCGCATAAAAATTGTCGCGCAGTTTCTCTTTCAGCAGGTGAAACGTATTTTCGTTCAACGCGCGGTAGTAGACGGCGTATTCGAGCGTGTCACCATTGCGATCTTCCGCCTGCCATTGAAAAGAGATCGCGCCTCTCTGAAAAGCGCGGCGCGGAGGCACTTGAACAACCGCGCCGACGAGCGCCGGATCAATGCCGGCGGCTTCGATATTCGGATCAACCGGCAGTTGGAGCGCCTGCTGCAAAGCGACGCCGACGGGCAGAGACGTGATCGACAGCACTTCCGGCGCGACGTTGCGCGGCAGATAGGCGATGCTGACATCTTCCACACGTGCTTCACCTTCGCTGCTACTGCTTCCGGAAGCGGGTGCACGCAGCACCGCGCGCCACTGGATAAAGCGCGCCCGCGGGCTGACGACGCTGGCGCCCGACGGGTCGCGATACGGGGCGCTCCACTCGCTCCAGGTCATATCGGGCCGCTCGGTATTACCCGTGCGCGTCTGCAATTCGACCTGGCCCCGCCCGCGCCACCAGATGCGTCCCCATGAAGCGACGATTCGCGCATCGCGCACGGGCGATTCATAGGTCCCTTCATTGACCGGCTCGGTCGCGAAGCGAAAAAGTTTCCCCTGATTACTCGAAGCCGCAAACACTTCACGCCCGCGCACGACGAAAGACGAGATCTGATCTTCGCTCGATTGCACGAGAAGCGTGTCGCGTCCATCGTCCGTCACCGAGTAGATACGCCCCTTATCGCTCGTGCCGATCAGCACGCTCCCGCCCTGCGGCGAGGGCGCGAGCGCGAAAGCGGTAACCGTGTGTGAGCTCCACAAAATATCCGTCCCCCCATCCGGCAGAAGACGAAAGACGGCGCTGCGCGCGTTTGAGAGATCATTGCGGCTGCGCGTATTGATCTGCGGCGCGGGTCCGAAGGCGGTGCTCTGATTTCCACTGTCGTCAACGGACGTAACCGAAACAGTTACCGTTCCGCCCGGCGCGCCTCCCGGGGATTGCGACGCGGTGCCCGATCCTGTCGGCGCGCGTGTCACCGACGCGGCATCACTTAAAGCCAGCGCATAAATTGAGCCATCCGGCGCGGGCGCCAGCGCATGTATCTCACGCAGCGGAGAATCAAACAGCGCGAACGCTTTGCCTTCGGGCGAGATGCGCAATACGAGCCCGCCCGGGTCGGTTCCGGCAATCAGGCTCCCGCGCGCGTCGAGCGCGAGCGAGATCACGTGCGTCTCATTGATATCAATGAGCAGCGATGTTTCCGGCTTATCTCCGGCCGCGCGCACACGGTACAGCTTGCCGCTGTCACCCGTGCCGACCGCCAGCGCGCCGTCGCCCATCAGCGCCAGCGACCAGATGTATTTATCCGGCGGATCAAAATAGGTTTCCGCGCGGCCCTCCGGTCCGAGCCGATACACCTTTCCGTCAGGCGAGGTGCCCGCGTAAACCGCGCCGTCACGGCCCACGACGAGCGCCGTCACATCCAGCTCCGGCGCATCGTAGATGAGCGCGCCGCGCCCGTCCGCGGAGATGCGGAAGATGCGTCCGTCGTGACCCGTGCCGAGATAGACGCTCCCCGAGCCGTCCGCGGCGCTCGACCAGATATAAGCCTGCTGTGTATCGAACAACTGCGCGAAGCGCGGCGCGAGCATCAGCGTTCCCGTATCCGTAACGGAGACGCCGCGGGCCTCCCCGGTCAAAAGCTCGGCGCGCGAATTCGTCTCCCACACGACCGGCCCGCCCGCCCACGCGGAAGCGGCAAATGTCATGAACGAGATGAACAGAAAGATTTGAAGGGTGCGAATCGGGAAGTATTTGTTAGTGAGCATTAAAACCTGTACCGCAGTCGGTGAAAACCTTTGAGAAATTTACGGCAGGGCCGTCTGTGTATCATACCCTGAAAGAGACTTGTGCGTGAAACCGAATGGCAGACGAGGCTCTCATGTACGCCCCGCGCGCGATTCATTCAGGTGCCCACGAATTTCGCGTAGAGCGCCCGCGCCGTGGCAATATCATCCGTGCCGCGGATGATCGCGCGCGCATCCTGAAAGACCGTCAGCTCGTAATCGCCCATCCGCAAGCGCAGCAGGTATGGATTGACTTTGACCTCTCCGATTAACTGAAGTCGCTCGGCCAGCGCCGGCAAATCAGCGTGCGCGGCGCGGCGCGGCCGAATCTGCACGGCATTACGCCCGCACAGTACGGTCGCCCAGTCCCCCGCTTCGGCCTGGAGCGTATCGTAATTCGCGAGCGCGCAGGTCGCGCAATCCCATTCCGGACCGTTCAACGCGATCCGCCTCCATTCGTTATGCCACACATCGAACTGCATCAGCGAACCGTGCAGAATTTCTATCCGGCGGGTGAGCAGTTTCAGCGCCTCGCTGACCTGCACGGCGGCGACGACCGCGATCACCGGCATGATCACTCCCGCCGTATCGCACGTGGGCGCGCTCGCCGCCGGAGGCATCTCGGGAAAGACGCAGCGCAGGCACGGCGACGCGTGCGGTCGAATCGTCATCGTCACGCCGTAGGAGCCGACCGCCGCGCCATAGACCCAATCAATATTGTGCTTCACGCAAGCATCATTGATCAGGTACCGCGTCGCGAAGTTATCCGTGCCGTCGAGTACCACGTCGCAACCTTCGAGGAGGTGTTCGATGTTGGCGTGATGCACGTCGGCCACCTCGGCTTCCGTCTCGATCGCGGAATTGATCTCCGCGATCCGTCGCCCAGCGGCAATCGCTTTCGGCAGTCGTTCCTGCGCATCGCGCTCTGTAAACAGCGTCTGCCTCTGAAGGTTCGATTCTTCGACAAAGTCGCGATCGACGATGCGCAGGCGGCCGATCCCGGCGCGCGCCAGCATTTCGGCCTGGGCCGAACCGAGCGCGCCGCAGCCGATGATCAGGGCGCGCGCCGCACCGAGGCGGCGCTGTCCTGATTCACCGATGCCCTCAAATAATATCTGTCGACTGTATCGTTCGTTCATCGCGATGAAAATTCAGCCGCCCGCTGATAGCAAGGAGCGCGCAACCACCTACCGCCCGGCATCTGAGATTTGCCTTTCCGCCGCCGCGCGCATCACCCCGAGCGGCGCCGTGCGGCCCGTCCATAAGCTGAACTGCGCGGCCGCCTGCGCAACCAGCATGGCTAATCCGCCAGCGGTCTGCGGACACCCGGCCGCCCGCGCTTCGCGCATCAAACGAGTCTCGCACGGGTTATAGACGAGGTCATAAACGACATCCGCGCCGCGAAGCTGGGCGGAGGTGGCCGGGGTGTCGTCTTCCCTCGACCCGCGTGTGCCGAGCGGCGTGGTATTGATGACGACATCGAACTCTCCGAACTGTGCGCCATCGAGCGGCGCCCGCCGCGCACCAAAATCATCGGCCATTTGCCGCGCCCGATCAGTCGAACCCGTGGCGCGCGCGAATATGGTGACATGCGCTCCGGCGCGCTTCAAACTCCAGAGCACGGCGCGCGCGGCGCCGCCCGCCCCGATCACAGCGACGCGCGCGTCGCGGAGTTCGATCAACTCCTTCAGTGGCGCGAGGGCCGCCGCCGCATCCGTATTGTAGCCGCGCAGCGCGTCGTCATCGATGACGACCGTATTGACCGCGCCGATCTCGCGCGCCGCGGGATCGATCCAATCGAGATACTCGATGATCGAGCTTTTGTGCGGCGCGGTAATGCTCAGGCCCCGCAATTTCCAGTCGATTTCGCGCGTGTGGGGGTGCGCCATGCGCTTGATAAACTCTCCCACGCAGCGAACAGCGAACGGAAGATACACGGCGTTTAAGCCGGTTGCGGCGTAAGCGGCGTTGTGTATCTGCGGTGAGAAGGAATGGGCCACCGGAGAGCCGACGAGCCCCATGATTTCCGTCTGCTCATTGATTTCTTCGATACGATACACATCGCGCAATGCGGCGGCGGTGAGTTGTCCCGGCGCGGTCGCGTGCGTCTCGTCGAGCGCGCCATAGGTGAGGAAAGCGCCGCGCGCGGGTCCGAGGAGGCGCGTCGCGATTCCGGCCTCACCCATGGCGACGGCGATCATCTCGCGGCCCTCACGCCGCGCCCGTTCGAGCAAATGAAACACCGGAATGCAATCCGTAATTGAATTCGCCTGGACGGCTATTTTCAGAATGCGCGCGGGCGTGCTCGCCATGCGCTCGTAGATTTCCTCAAGGTCGACGGGCACACCCACAAAATCATGATGTGAGCAGATCGTCTGATGCCAACGGTGTGGCTGATCGCGCTGCGGCGGCTCGCGTGTCATCAGATCAAGCGCCAGATCAAGCTCGATATCCGCGAAATCCGAACCGGAACGCGGCGCAAATTCGCTCCAGAAGCGGTACCGCGCGGCATCATCAAGCCGGCGCGCTCCGCCCTGCCCGATCGGTCGCAGCGTGAGTATCGCCGGGCGCGCGCCGGTAGCCCGGAGAAGCTCCGGCAGCACCCCGCGGAGCGCTTCATCAAGCTCCGCGCTTTCCAGGCAATCCAGACGCAGTTCGATCAGATCGGCGACCTCGGCGGCGCGCGCGACGCTTTTACTCAGTTCTCCCGCGCGACTCACGCAGATGGGGACGCAGATGCGTACCGGGCGCGTACTCTTCATAAAAAAAGTTTTGGAGGGCGAAGAATCATATCGGGGAAAAAGAAGCAAGGGATAAAAGGCGCGGCCGAGCTCACGCCACAGTGACATCACCTCACATCAACACGCCTCCGGATGGAGGGCGCGCGACCGCCTTTTAAGCTTTTCCCCGGCGCTGAAGATTCCCGTCAGCGTCATACTTCTTTCGAGCTTTCGGTGGACGCGCCGTGTGGTTTTGCGGTGACAGGCGCGTCAAGGTGTCTCGTGGTGCCCTCGGTGACGCTTGTCGGCGGCCCCAGGATTTCGGCCGTGTCGCGCGGCGGAAGTTCATTGAAGCGGGGTACGGGTGTCACCAGTGATGCCGGCGCTGTCCTATCGAAACCATATGAAGACACCCGCAGGTTATCTTCGCGCTTCAAACGCATGAACTGCCCGATGCCCTGTCCGACATTGGCGAGGGCTGGAATGATGAACCAGATCCAGATCATGAAACCGCCGCGGAAGAAAAGCAGCCCGGTCAGACAAATCAGCAGGAAAGCGATGCCGATAAAAATGCTCTGGACGGCCTTTTCAATCCCCGGCGGCTCTTTCTTCCCGCGGCGACTGGCGCCTGCCGGCCGTATCTCCGGGTTGCTGACGAGCTTTTCCGGTAAGCGTCCCGTTAATGCCTGCGGCACGAGACTTATGTTTGCTCCGCACGCACGACAAAAGCTCGCGTCATCAACATTATTCACGGCACATCTGGGACAATACATGCTGCAACTTCCCTTCTACCACGACTCCTGCGTCCTGGATCGCAGGCAGTAAGGCCAGGCGCCACACGCGGGTGGATTAACTAATACGCAGTGGCCTTCGCCGCGGTTCGCTGCCGGACAGCTTCGTAGAGCATTATTCCGGCGGCGACCGACACGTTGAGCGAAGCGATGTGACCGCGCAGAGGAATGCGCACCAGCGCATCGCACCGCTCGCTCACCAGACGGCGCAGACCCGTGCCCTCCCCGCCGAAAAAGAGCGCGCACGGCTGTGTCCAGTCCCAGCCCGTGTAATCGAGCTTCGTGGAAGCATCCGCGGAGGCTCCCACCGTCCAGATGCCGCGCTTTTTTAAGTCTTCGATGAGCCGCGCGACATTCGCCGCGCGCGCCACCGAGACATATTCCAGCGCACCGGCCGCCGCTTTCGCGACCGTCTCCGTTAAACCCACCGCACGGCGTTCCGGAATGAAGAGACCGTGCGCGCCGGCGCATTCCGCCGTCCTGATGATCGCCCCTAAATTACGCGGGTCTTCAACGCCATCGAGCACCACAGCGAGCGGCGGATCGTCGGTGCCGATGCGCGTCGCGAGCCCGTCGAGCAGTTCATCCGTCTGGCAGTAGCGCGCCGCCGCGATGCTGGCGATGACGCCCTGATGATTGGCGCCGCCCGTCAGGCGCTGGAGTTCGGCGCGGGGCGCGCGGCGCACCGGCACAGCGGCCGCGCGCGCCAGGTCGAGCACCTCGCGCAGGCGGTGTTCATGCGCGCCCTCGACGATCGTAATGCGTTCGAGCGGCCGTCCGCCCGCGCGCAGCGCTTCGAGGACGGGTAACACTCCATAAATCTGCCGATCGGGCGCCGGCGTTGACGGCTCGACAGGCGGTGCCCCGCCCGCCCCGGCAACTACTACTGCTCGCCTCCCCGGAGGCTTTTTTACATCCTCCGGCGACCGCTTCGGCGCGCCGCGCTGAGTCGGAGCGGTTTCCGGCCACCGACTCTTGTGGGCACGCCTGCGATTTTTATTCTGTTTCATCCTGGCGTTGAGTTTCGGCGGCGCATTGCGTAGTAGTAGCGCAATCGCGCGTAGCGTGTGAACTGCGCTTCATTACTCATACTCGTCACGGCTTCGGTATTGAATTTTCCGGGCCGTTCGCGCCGCAGGCCGCGCGACTCGGTGCGCTCCGTGAGCGGCCACGCCGCCGTCAGCAGATGGCGCACGCGCTGGTAATCGTCATCGAACAGCGCGCGCGGCGCGCGCTCCCTGAGGGTTTGCGCCAGGCTGCCGAAATTTTCTCCGGCGAGCAGCCCCTTACGCTCTCCCAGACAGGAGAAATCGAAGCTTTCCGCGGCGATGCGCCAACCACTCACGACGCCCTCGGTGGCGTATATATCGAGCACCAGCTCATCAGCAACCAGTTGGCGCGTGTCAGCAATTTCGCTCTCCGCGCCGATCCGCCCGTAACGCTCTTCCACCTCCAAGCGCTTTGTAAAGATGCGCCCCCTCACAAACAATATGATCTTCGTCCATTCGACGCGCTGCGCCGCGCCGTCGACGCTCGTCCATCCGGTGAGAATATCGTCAAGCAGCTCGAGCTTTCTGATACGCTTCGGGGGTTGTGTTTCTACAGCGAGGATATCATCGGCGAGAATCTCCGTGCGAAGGCCGAGCACGCCCAGCCTATTTTTGATTAATGACGCATCATCGCG
>JANOGZ010001024.1:0-2216 GCA_031406255.1 Pyrinomonadaceae bacterium
GAAGAGATCGCGCGCATGCTGGGGGTCGCCGTGGGCACCTCAAAATCACAACTGCATAAGGCGCGCATGAAATTACGTGGGCTGCTGAAAAAGCAGAATCCCACAGCACTCGCCGCTTAGACCCGCAGGGCGGCCTTCATACGCCCGGCCAAACTACACGCCATAACGCTTGACTGTGGAGAGTTTCAGAGTATAGCTTATCACTTCATATGAATAACTGTTCACACGTTCAGGAGATTGTCTGATGTCTAAGCGAGCCACACAAGCTGTCGCGGACGCCTGCGAGATAGAGTTTGTGAATGAGCGCAAGGTGAGGCGGGTCCAGCGAGCGATGAAATCTCCGGAGACGATTTCGGCGCTTGCCGAAACCTTCAAGCTGCTCGGCGATCCAACCCGCATCAAGATCGCCTTCGCCCTCTCCCGTGAGGAGTTGTGCGTTTGCGATCTCGCCAACCTGTTAGGCGTGTCGCCGTCAGCCGTCTCGCACTCTTTACGTGCGCTGAGGCAGATGAAACTCGTCCGATTTCGCAAGGAGGGCAAGATCGCATACTACAAGCTTGACGACGACCATATCGCGCATCTCCTTGATGAAGGCTTCGGACACATCGAAGAATTGCTGTGAAATTAAATCTGGTCGAGAAAGCGCTGATGAATAACCCGGCGCGCGCCCTGTTGCAACGGCGGTACGAAGCCCCGCTTTTAGCGCGTTTGGGCGGACGCACCGAAGGCATGCGCGTTCTGGAAGTGGGTTGCGGTCGCGGGGTCGGGACCGAAATCATATTCCAGCAATTCGGCGCTCGGGAAGTTCACGCCTTCGACCTCGATCCTGAGATGGTTGAACTGGCGCAGGATCGTCTTGCGGGCTATTCATCGGGCCGACTGAAACTTGCCGTTGGAGATGCTACTACGATCATGGCGGAGGACGAGTCTTTCGATGCGGTATTCGACTTCGGCATCATCCACCATGTGCCGGAGTGGCAGAAAGCGGTGTCAGAGATCCGCCGTGTGCTTCGTCCCGGCGGGCGCTTCTTCTTCATGGAGGTCACACGCCAGGCGCTCAATCGGCGGTTATATCGGGTGCTGTTCGTTCATCCGACGGAGAATCGTTTCAGCAAGGAAAATCTTATCGCCGAACTTGAGCGGCAGGGCATCTTTGTCGGTGGAAACATCGTCGGGCGATTCTTCGGCGATTTTATTTACGGCGTCGGCCGGCGCTAAAAATAAATGTCATGACGGCGACCATCTCAACACATCTCGATACGACAGCTGATCGGGCCTGGCGTGCGGTCAAGAAAACGGGGACGTTTTTGCACGTCACGCGCGGGCTGCTTGGCCTGGCCGGTGCGCGCCGTCTCCCTGAAGAGTGGCGGGAGGGCGCGGTTGTTCGTGTGCGTCTGCGCTTCTTTCACTTCTTGCCGGCATGGATGCACGAGTTGCGCATCATCCGTGTGGATGACAGCAGGCGCGAACTACGCACGAATGAGGGAGGCGGCTTCATCTCCATATGGAACCATGTAATCAGGATTGAGCCGGATCAAGGGCCGGGATGCCGGTACACTGATGAGATCGAGATTAGAGCCGGTTTCCTGACATTGATGGTCTGGTTATACGCACATCTATTTTACCGGTATCGCCAGATGCGCTGGCGAGAACTTGCGAGACAGATAAATGAATCAACAGGTTATTCAAATAGGTAGTACAAACCGCGCTTCCCAGGTCAAGCGTGGGCGTCGTCTCGAATACCTGACCATCGGTTGGAATCTACTTGAAGGCATGATTGCCGTAGGCGCGGGCTTCGTTGCCGGCAGCACCGCACTGGTCGGATTCGGCTTCGACTCATTCATTGAGTCGCTATCAGGCGGCGCGCTCTTGTGGCGACTGCGTTCAGACGAGGACGCCGAGCGGCGGGAACGTATTGCACTGAAGTTGGTCGGCTGGAGCTTCCTGATACTTGCTGCTTACGTCGCTTTCGATGCGGCAATGTCTCTCATCAGGCGAGGACCGCCGGAAGCAAGCTACGTCGGCATTGGTCTATCCGTGCTGTCGCTCGTCGTAATGCCGATCTTGGCGCGCGCCAAACGCCGCGTAGCGGCAGAGATGGGCAGCCGCGCACTCGAAGCTGACTCAAGGCAGACTGATATCTGTGCCTATCTGTCCGCGATCCTCCTCGGAGGGCTGCTACTGAATGCGCTCTTCGGCTGGTGGTGGGCGGACCC
>JANOGZ010001031.1:0-2756 GCA_031406255.1 Pyrinomonadaceae bacterium
ATCTTTCGGGGAGCCGGGCTCGCCGGATGCGGCGGCGGGCACGGTGGTACCCGTAGGTGAGCTGCCGGAAGGAGCTTTATCGGTCAGGGCAGCCTGGCTTTCCGGCGTCGGCGGCGAGGTCCGCCCTCCCTCGCCCGCGGGCGGTGGCGGCAACCCTCCGGCGTCGGTGCTCTCGAATCCGGGGCTCGGACTCTTATCGTCCGTGCGCGGAGCGCCCTCGGGACGACGCGGCGCATCCGTAGATTCCGGCGCAGCATCGCCGGCATCACTACTGGGCGGCTTGGTGGATTCGTCTATCATCGCATCCTACGGTCAGACTTCGGACAGGATAGCGCCCATCACTTGAACACTTTCCAACTTCACAAACGCTTGCGAATTATGCTCTTACCAAGATGCAAAAAAAGGCGTGAGTAAAGTTTGTAACATGCCGGTTTCGACATTGTCAATCAACCTTCCGATGCCCGTGCGCGGGGTCGCGGAACCCTGCGCAGTCGCTTGAAGTGCTTGCCGGGCTTGACGATACATGAAGCGCGAACGTATCATGATATTTTCGCAAGAAGCGTCAATCGCGCACTTATGAGACCGAGGGAGCCGGAGAGAGACATGAAGCAAGGAATTCATCCCGCATATAAAGAAATCAAGGTACACTGCGCCTGCGGCGAGGTATTCACCACCCGCTCGACGCGTAAAGAGGACCTGAACGTTGAAATCTGTTCGGCCTGCCACCCGTTCTTTACGGGCAAGCAGAAGCTTATCGACACGGCCGGACGCGTTGATCGGTTCAACAAGCGGTACGGTAAAAAGGGCGAAGCGGAGGCCGCGCCCGCCCCCGCCGAGGCCGGGGCCGGGGCCGAGAGCATGGGCGAGGTGAGGTGAGACTCTCTTGCAGATGCGATACAGCGTAACCTTAAGCCAGTATTAGCGACTGAGAATTCGACGCCGACGTGATCCGTCCGGCGGTCGCGCTTTGTGCATCCCGCCGGATGCGCGCCGTGACCTCTGGTCCCAAACGTCGGCGTTAGTTCTATGAGAACGCTTTTCTTTACTCAATTCTCAAGAAAGAGATAAACCGAAGGTGAGCACCAGCGAAAGAGATTTGATTGTCGGCGGTCAGGCGGTGATCGAGGGCGTGATGATGCGCACGCCGAATGCTTACGCCATCGCCGTTCGCCGCGCCGACGGCTCGCTCGTCCACACGGGCGCGGTCCTTCCGAAGTGGAGCGATCGGTATCCGCTCTTCAAGCTTCCCGTCCTGCGCGGAGCGGCGGTGCTGGTACAGTCGATGGGGCTCGGCATCAAGGCGCTTAACTACTCGGCCAATGAAGCTTTCGCGGAGGCGGAAGAGACGGTTGCGGCGACCGAGATCATACTGACGCCGGCGATGATCGAAGGCGAAGGTAACTTCGCCGGAATCACCGGCGCACTGCCCGGCCTGATCCCGATCCCGACGCAGAAACGCGCCTCCGAAGAGATGAAGCGCGGCGGAACGGCGGCGGCGGCCGGCTCGATCGTCTTCGCGCTCTTTTTCAACGTCCTGCTCTTTATCGTTGCGCCGCTCGTGCTCACCAATGCGATCTTTATCGCCGCCGGATGGGCCGTCCCGGCAGCGACGACGACGCGTCAGGCTGAAGCGACGAGCGCGGGGCAGCCGCAAGCTCCCGGCGATTCTTCGCGCGCCGGCGCGCCGCAACTGCAGCCCGCCGGGCCGTGGTACGGGCGCGCGGCCGGAAGCATCCGGGGCTATCTGCATCCGGTGCGGCCGTCGGTCGCCTTCAACCTGGTTGACGGCCTGATTCGCATGACGTTCTTTCTCATCATGATCTTTAGTTTTTCGTTGATGAAAGACATCCGTCGAGTTTTCGAATATCACGGCGCGGAGCACAAGACGGTCTTCACGTGGGAGGCGGGCTTGCCGTTGACGGTCGAGCACGCGCGCCGCCAGCCACGCCAGCACCCGCGCTGCGGGACGAGTTTCCTGATGGTCGTGATGCTGGTCTCGATCGCGCTGTTTTCGCTGATCAAATTCGATTCGCTGCTCTACAACATGCTCGTGCGCATCGCCCTCATCCCCGTTGTGGCCGGCATCTCATATGAGATCATCCGCCTGTCGGCGAAGCGCGAGGGCGGCATCTTTTTCAAACTGATCACGCTGCCCGGCCTCTGGCTGCAAAACATCACGACCCAAGAGCCTGACGACCAGCAACTCGAAGTTGCGATCCTCGCGCTCACAGAATCGCTCAAGCTTGAGCCACAACCGAAAGAGGCGGCCGCGGCACCGCTGGCCTGAAATGTTATGCTCGAAAGGCTGGAACAAATTGAAGCGCGCTATGAGCAGTTGACGACGGAGCTATCAACGCCCGAACTCCTCTCGGATCAGGCCAATTATGCCAAAGCCGCCAAGCAGCACCGCACGCTCGGCGACATGGTCGAAAAATATCGCGAGTGGAAAACATTGAAAGAGGAACTCGCCGGTGCGCGTGAGATGTTCGAGGCGGGCGATGGTGACGAGGAGATGCGTGAACTGGCGCGCGTTGAGATGGACACCCTGCAGGAGCGCCTTGAGCGCAGCGAAGCGCAATTGCGTCTCCTCCTGCTGCCGCGCGATCCGAAGGATGAGAAAAACGTCATTCTGGAAATTCGCGCCGGGACGGGCGGCGATGAAGCGACGCTCTTCGCCGCCGAGATGCTGCGGATGTACGGGCGCTACGCCGAGCGCCAGAACTGGCGGATGGAGATTCTCGATGCGTCAGAATCGG
>JANOGZ010001045.1:0-3939 GCA_031406255.1 Pyrinomonadaceae bacterium
CCGGGAAGCGCCGGGCGCTTCTTTATGTTAGCTGAGAGCTGAGCGCTGACTGCTCAACGCTTACAGAGAAGAATTTTAAGCAGAGAAGAATTTTAAGGCCCCACTCCGGCGCGTTCACCGCGCACGTTGATCCCCAGCGCGCGCATCCGCCGGTAGAGATGGCTTCTGTCCATACCCATTAATTCCGCCGCGCGCGAGACATTACCTTCGGCTTCGGCCAGTTTCTTTTTGATGTATTCGCGTTGGTGCGCTTCGCTCGCATCCCTGAAGGTGGAGAACTTCGACGATGCCGCCGGCGGAGTCTCGCCGCCGAGGGGAGGCAAGTCCGCGGCTCCGACCTTCACCTGCGCGTGCATGATCACCACTCTCTCCACGGTGTTGCGCAACTCCCGTACATTACCCGGCCAGACGTAATTCTGGAGCGCGTCGAGCGCACCCGCTTCGAAACGCTTCGGCCTCTTTCCATAAGCCGTCGAGAATTTTTGATTGAAATGTTCGACCAGCCGCGGGACATCCTCGAGACGCTCACACAGCGGTGGCAGTTCAAACGGGATGACATTTAAACGATAAAAAAGATCGCGGCGGAAGTACCCCCGTTCGATTTCAATATCCAGCCTTTTATTCGTCGCCGCCAGGACACGCATATCGACACGCATCGGGGTGGCGCTGCCGACCGGCTCGAACCGCTGCTCTTCCAGCACGCGCAGCACTTTTGCCTGCACGCGCGCACTCATATCGCCCACCTCATCCAGAAACAGCGTCGCGCCATCGGCCGCCTCAAATTTACCGCGCTTGGCGGCCGTCGCTCCGGTGAACGCGCCTTTGACATGCCCGAGCAGCTCCGACTCGATTAATTCTTCGGGGATCGCCGCGCAATTCACTTCGACGAACGGCGCGCCGGCCCGTCGCGACCCGGCGTGGATGGCACGCGCGACCAACTCCTTTCCCGTTCCGGATTCGCCATAGATGAGCACACGTCCATCAGTCGGAGCGACCGCCGCGATCTGCTGGCGAACCGCGCGCAGCGCAACTGACTCGCCCACCATTTCACTCTCTTCATTTAGTTCCGCGGTGAGCGCCGCGTTGACGCGCTCGAGTGCTCGCTGCCGTAAGGCGTTACGCACGGTCAGTACGGTTTTCTCGATTGAGAGAGGTTTTTCAATAAAGTCGAAGGCGCCAAGCTTCGTCGCACGCACCGCCGTCTCGATTGTGCCGTGCCCGGAGATCATCACGACCGCCGAGGCTGCGCCCTTTGCGCGCAGCCGGGCGAGCGTCTCCAAACCGTCAATGCCCGGCAGCCACACATCCAGCAGCACACATCCATAGGAGCGACGTTCCGCGGCCTTCAGACACTCCTCGCCCGACGCGACCACCTCGGCGACGAAACCCTCATCCTCGAGCACCGCGCGCAGCGTGTCGCGTATGCCCCGCTCATCATCAACAATCAGAATTGACTCAGACATCTCTCTCTGAGACCCTACTTCTTAAACTCCAAGCGCCGAGCTCGCGCTGTGCTGTTCACCCTTCACCCGATCGCGTTCGTCCTCTTGTTCCTGACCCTTCAGCTCTTCCGCTACAGGAAGCTCGACGGTGAATTTGGCGCCGCGCGGATGGTTTGCTTCAGCGCGGATACGGCCACCGTGCTCTGTAATGATGCGCTGAACGATGGCGAGCCCGAGGCCGGTGCCGCGCCCGCGTGTAGAGAAATAAGGTTGAAAAAGACGTGAGAAATCGGCGCGCGGGATGCCATGCCCGGTATCTGCCACTTCGGCCAGAAGCAGACCCCGCGCCGGATCGTGTCCGGTCGCGATAGTAATCCGCCGGTCGCTTTGGCTCTCCGCGCTCTCCGCGCTGGAGGCGAGCGCTTCCATCGAGTTATCTATCAGATTGACAAAGACACGACGTATCTGTTCGGCGTCGAGCATGGCCGACGGTAATGTATGCGCCAGTGCGACGTGCACCCGAACGTCGCCGAGGCGATCCTCATAAAGCGCCAACGCCTGCCCGATGACTTCATTCAAATCCGCCGGCTCGGGGCGCGCGTGCGGCAGGCGCGCGAACCGTGAGAACTCATCCACCATCGCCTTCAGACCGGCAACCTCGCGCGTAATCGTCGCCGTGCATTCTTCGACGACATGCGCCACACGCTGACGTTCCGTACTGCCATCGCCGCCTTTCGTCGCCCCGCCCGCGGCGGCAATCTCATCGCGGCGGGCTTCTCGTTGAAAAGTGCGCGCGATGCGCTCGGCCGAGAGCTGAATCGGCGTCAACGGATTCTTGATTTCATGGGCCATGCGGCGCGCGACTTCACTCCACGCGGCAGCCCTCTGGGCCGCCAGTAATTCCGATAAATCTTCCATGACGAGCACAATACCGCGTCCTTCAGTCGAGTGTGAACTCAAAGCGATCGCCGTCAGCGCAACGGGAACCGGGCCGCCTTCATGCGCTGCGCTGCCACGCGCCAGTTCAATCTGCTCGGCCGCGCGCCCACGCAGCCGTGCCCGACGAAGCACCCGCTGCAGTACGGCGCGATCCTCTGCGCTGACAGCTTTGGCGAGCGAAATTCCCGCTGGCGCGCTCGTCAAATGCAACATCAGAAGAGCGGCGACGTTAATCGTTTTCACGCGGTCGTGCTCATCGAGTGAGATCACGCCGGTGGAGAGTGTTTCGAGCACGGTCTCGATATAATCGCGCCGTTCGGCGAGAGCCAGATTCTTATCACGCAACTCGGCCGCCCCGGCCTCGATGCGCCGCCGGTTTTCTTCAAGCTGCGCCGTCATCTGGTTGAATGATTCGGCGAGAAGTGCGAGTTCGTCCTCCGCGATGGCCGTCACCCGATGCGCCAGATTGCCGCCCGCCACTTCGTCGGCCGCCTCGGCCAGCGCTCGGATCGGCGTCGCGATCCCGCGCGCCAGGTGAATCGCGCTCCAGGTCGCGGCAAAGAGCAGCATGAGCGTCAGCAGGCCGAGGGTGGAGAGCCCCAGCAGACGCACTTTTTTCTGTTTTTCCCTGAGTCTTTCGTATATTTCGGAGCCGGCGATGATTTGTCCGAGATGTGGATTGACGCGCCGCTCCCGCGCGGCGATGACCCTCCGCTGATCGCTCAACTGCACGACCGCGACATCGAATCGACGATTATTCGCGAGGACTCTCGGGCGGGTTTCCTGATCCATTCGCGCGCGTTCGAGAGCTTCATTCAGTTCTCTAGATCGAGCGTCATCCATGGTCACTTCGTTTCCCGCCATCACCCGGCCGTCCGCCGCCACAAGCTCGACAGCCGCTAATTGATCGCTCTCGACAAACCGGCGGAGATAGCGCTCGATATCCAGGCCCGGCTGCTCGTCGATCAGCGCGGCGATCATCGAGGCGGCATCGCGCACGCTCGCGGCCTGTTGATTTGATTCTTCCTGCTGTGCGGCGCGCGCTTCCTCGACCACGTCTTCAGGCAACCGGCCAAACCATTTTTCGAGCGAGCGATTGAGAAAAATATAAGAAAATACGGCCATCGCGGTGATCGGCAGAAGACTAACCGTGATGAAATAAACGATGAGGCGTGTTTTAATCTTCGAGCCGAGCTGCCGTTCGCGTCGTTCGCGGCGCAGCTTTAATAGATTGCGAACGAAAATAAAGGTGAAAACGATAAAGGCAGCGAAATTGAGCGACGAGAGGGCATAAAGCAAAAGCGTGTCGGCGGCCGTATCAGGCGTAAAGATTTCCCATAGGCCGAAAACCTGAAGCGCCACGAGCACGGAGAGCAACAGTAGAACCAATCCACCGAGCATCCACGGCGCGCCACGGCGCCGCACCTTCTGCTCGCTCACCTCTTCCGATTCAATGTTTCGCAGCTTGAAGAAAACCGGCGGCGCATCGAGGCCGGGGCGGCCGAGTTGCGTGATAAGAATCTGGCTCTCGCCGAACGGCGCGATTATATCGAGACCG
>JANOGZ010001053.1:0-2025 GCA_031406255.1 Pyrinomonadaceae bacterium
GAAGAGAGTGCTTTCCTGCTCTCGATTTCGTGGCCGCACGGAGTTGACCAGGAGCCACAAGGTAGCGCCCAGCATCTGTCCAGCCGTCAGTGAAGAAAGTTAAGTTTGACCAGAGCAGCTTTTCGGGAGGTCGTGAGATGGAAAAGATGCGGGCCACGGTTTTCCACGGCGTGAACGACATTCGCGTTGAGGAAGTTGAACGTCCACGGGCGGGAGTCGGCGAAGCGGTAATTCGCGTCACGCTGACGACCGTTTGCGGCACCGATCTGCACATTGTGCGCGGCGAGTATCCGGTCAAAAGCGGCCTCGTCATCGGTCACGAGCCGGTGGGAGTGATTGACGAACTCGGCCCCGGAGTTACCGGCTATGAGGTCGGTGACCGCGTACTCGTGGGCGCGATCACGCCCTGCGGCCAGTGCCGCGCGTGTTTGTCCGGCCAGCTTTCGCAATGTGGCCACGGCGGCGGATATGAGGCCACGGGCGGCTGGCGCTTTGGTAACACGATCAACGGCGCACAGGCTGAGTACTTACTCGTGCCATACGCGCAGGCCAATCTCGCCAGGATTCCGGACGAGTTGACCGACGAACAGGTCGTCCTCCTCGCCGACATCGCCTCGACCGGATTCAGCGGCGCGGAGTCTGGGCAGATTAAGATCGGCGACGCCGTGGTCGTCTTCGCCCAGGGGCCAATCGGATTGTGCGCCACTGCCGGCGCGAAGTTGATGGGCGCATCTCTCATCATCGCGGTCGATGGTGACCAGAATCGCCTGGGAGTGGCGCGCGAGATGGGTGCGGATGTGACGATTGATTATCGCGAATCGGATGTGGTCGCGGAAGTGAAGAAGTTGACCGGCGGAGGGGCCGACGTGGCGATAGAAGCGCTTGGCACGCAGGAGACTTTCGAGGGTGCGCTGCGCACTCTGCGCCCGGGCGGCACGCTCTCCAGCCTCGGCGTCTATTCGGGCAAAGTGCAGATTCCTTATGAAGCATTCGCGGCGGGGCTGGGCGATTATCGCATCGTCACTACCCTGTGCCCCGGGGGCAAGGAGCGGATGCGGCGATTGATGGAGGTGGTCAGGCACGGACGCGTCGATCTCAGACCTTTGCTGACGCATACCTTCTCGCTCAATGAAATCAGGGAGGCGTATGAGGTCTTCGGCAAGCGCGCGGGAGGCGTGATCAAGGTTGCCATCAAGCCATGAAGCGTGACGCAGAAACCCATTTAAGCAAGGCTTTCAACCCACTGCGGGTCGCATACCTTCGATAAAGCTATGGATCATTACGATGAACATTCACTTGCTAGATTTTGCGAAGAAGCGGTTTAAGGTCAGCCTTGATGCCCTGCCTGAACGTGAACATCGGGTTGTTCAGCATTTCGGTGAACGCCTGCATATCAGCCGCGATACCAATCTGGAATTTGAGAAGAAGCTGACCTTCGGACAACGACTCGCCGATAAGGTTGCGGCTTTTGGAGGCTCGTGGACGTTCATCATTATCTTTGCCGCCATCCTGTTTTCCTGGGTGCTGCTCAATTCTCTCATTCTCGCACGGCATAGCGCTTCATTTGATCCTTATCCCTATATTTTACTGAACCTCTTTCTGTCCATGCTCGCCGCCGTCCAGGCGCCGGTCATTCTGATGTCGCAGAATCGTCAGGGGGTCAAAGACAGGCTGGATGCGGCTCACGATTATGAAGTGAATTTGAAGGCGGAGCTTGAGATTCTCAGCCTCCATGAAAAAATTGACGATTTGCGCGAGATGAAATGGGCGGAGCTGCTTCGGATACAGGAAGAGCAGATTCGATTGTTGACGCAATTATTGAGAGAGCGTGGAGTTACCGCTGCCGGTAATCATCTGACAACCAGCACGTAAGGGTACGCAGGAATGGCAAACGTAGTTATCTTGGGCGGCGGCTTCGGCGGCGTGGGGCTGCCGATAGACTCGCGCTACTTGCACCAGCAACTGAGGAGGGATGAGCCGGGCACTGTCAGGCAGGGACGCTTCTGGAGTTGGGCGAAGCGCGTG
>JANOGZ010001056.1:0-11035 GCA_031406255.1 Pyrinomonadaceae bacterium
GCGACGGCGTCATCATCGGCGACGGCGTCATCATCGGCGACAACAATCTCAGAGCCGACGCGGTGATGCAGGCCCAGTCGGCGATGTCCAATGGGGACGAGACCTCTTCGATCGCGATCGAGGTGGATTCCGGCGTGGACTACCTGGACTACTGAGACACCAGGGCGCTCAGACGTCGTGCGGATATACCGGAATCCATCCACTTGATGAGGATCGCAGGAGAAGAGATAGCATGTTCCTTAATGTCGACATAGCGAAAGAGATCATCACCGCGACGACCGCCGGCGGCGCCATACCGCCGTCGGAAAAGGTTTTGACTGTCGAGCTTCTGACCGACAAGCACACGACCGAAGTAATCAACTTTCTCGCCGTGCGACCGCTGCACACCTTTGTCATGGCTGGCTTCATTCGCGACAACGGCCTCATCAATCCTCTGAATCGCGGCATCTTCTACGCCTGCCGGGATGAGCAGGGCCGTCTTGAGGGCGTGGCGCTGATCGGTCACGCCACGCTGATCGAGACACGCAGCGAAGCGGCGATCGAAGCTTTCGCGCGCATCGCTGAGCGCTCACCGCGCGCGCATGTGATCATGGGGGAGCAGGAAAGGGTCGCCTCGTTCTGGAATTCCTACGCCGGACAAGCTGCACAATCGCCGCGCCAGTTCTGTCGCGAGTTGATGTTCGAACAGCGCCGGCCCGTCGAAGTGCGCGAAGCCGTGCCGGGGCTGCGGCAGGCCACGCTCGAGGATCTGGAGTTGGTCATGCCGGTGCAGGCGCAGATGGCCTATGAAGAGGGCGGAGTCAATCCGCTGGAAGCGGACCCGACGGGCTTTCGCCTGCGTTGCGCGCGCCGGATCGAGCAGGGGCGGGTGTGGGTGTGGGTCGAGCCGGAGGGGCGTTTGATCTTTAAAGCTGATGTCATCTCCGATACGCCCGACGTCATCTACCTTGAAGGGATTTACGTCCATCCGGAAGAGCGTAGCCAGAATTACGGATTGCGCTGCCTGTCGCAACTGACGCGCAATCTCTTAGCCCGCGCACAGTCAGTTATCCTCCTCGTCAATGAGCGGAACCCGGAAGCGGTGGCCTTCTATCGTCGCGCGGGCTACAAGTTTCGCTGCTACTACGACACGATCTATTTGCAGCAAAAGACCACTGAATGCTGAAAGCGACATAAACGGATGATCCATAGTTTGCTCTCCCCAAGCAACACCAAACGTGCGGTAATCACCTTCAACAATTTCTCTTCATCAGAAATGGGTGCCGTATGAACAGACGAAGTCTTGAAAGACCTTTCATGTGGACGGTTGCTGCGGTCGGCGTGGTTGTTTACGCCGTCTCCGCGTATCACTTGCCGATCAACCGGCTCGACCTGCGCTTCCTGCTCCTCGCGCTGATCACGATCGCGATCGGCTCGCGCATCGCCGTCGAGATTCCGCGCGTCAGCGGCCGTATCACGGTCGCCGATACATTCATCTTTTTGACGATGCTGCTCTACGGGGGCGAAGCGGCGGTGCTGCTGGCGGCCGCCGAAGGCACGTGCTCAAGCCTGCGCATCAGCCGCAAGCCGCGCACGATCCTGTTCAATGCGGCCGTGATGGCCTGCGCGACCTATCTCACCGTCAATGTCCTGCATTACAGCTTCGGGACGATCCTCGCGTTGCCGTATGGCGAGTACTCGGCCAATTTCGTCATCGCCCTCTGCGTCATGGCGCTCGTGCAGTACATCGTTAATTCCGGTCTGATCGCGATCGCCCAGTCTTACAAAATCAACCGAACGCTGCGGCACACGTGGAGCAAGTATTATCTCTGGACATCGCTGACATATTTCGCGGGCGCATCGGGCGCAGGCATCATCGCCAAGCTGATGGCGGCAATCGGTTTTCACGCCCTCATCGTCACCACACCGATCATCGCCATCGTCTACCTCACCTATCGGACTTACCTTAAGAATGTGCAGAGCTCGCTGGCCCACGCCGAGCAGGCCGAGCGCCATATCGAAGAACTCTCCCGCTATATCGCCGAACAGGAGCGCATCCGCGAACAGTTTTCGCAGATCGAGAAACTTTCGGCGCTCGGCGAGCTGGCCTCCGGCGTCGCCCACGATTTCAATAATACCCTCGCCAGCGTGCTCGGCCGCACGGAATTGCTGTTGCGCACGGACGACATGGAAAAGATCACGCGCGGGCTCCAGATTATCAGGAAGTCGACGCAGGACGGCGCGAAAACCGTCAGGCGGATTCAGGACTTCGCGCGCCAGCGCCGCGATCATGATTTCATGCGGGTATCGGTCGACCAGGTGCTGCTCGATGTGAGCGAGATCACCCTTCCGCGCTGGAAGACGCGCGCCGAGGCTTCGAGCGTGCACATCAGCCTCGACCTGCAAGCCTGTTCGAAGGCCGAGGTCCTGGGCGATCCTTCGGAGTTGCGCGAGGTGCTCGTCAACATGATCTTTAACGCCGTGGATGCGATGCCGCAGGGCGGCAAGCTGACGCTTTCGACCGCAGAAGTTGATGGCGCCGTCGAAATACGCGTCAGCGATACCGGCACGGGGATGAGCCCGGAGGTGCGGTCGCGCATCTTCGATCCGTTCTTCACCACCAAAGGCAAGGCGGGCCTGGGGCTCGGTCTGGCCGTCAGCTACGGCATCATCCGCCGCCACGAAGGCACCTTCGAGGTCGAATCCGAGCCCGGACGCGGCACGACCTTCCGCATCCGTCTACCGCTCAGGAAAGCGGCCAAGTCACGAATGGAATATGAAGTCGCCGTGCCGGTCGCCAGCGCACCCGTGTTTGCCCTTCCGCGTTCGCAGCGAACCAGTATTCTGGTGGTCGATGATGAAGCTCCCGTGCGCGAGCTGCTGCGTGATATTCTCGAGAGCGAAGGTCATGAGGTGGTGATTGCGGAAGGAGGACGCGAGGCGCTGGCGCTGTTTGATCAGGGAAATTTCGATGCGGTCTTTACCGACGTCGGCATGCCCGAGATGAGCGGCTGGCAGCTGGCGCGCGCCCTGCGTGAGCGCGACGAACGTATCCCGCTGGCCGTTATCACCGGCTGGGGCGAGGCCGTTGGCGCCAATCAACAGGGGGCAGCACAGGTAGACTGGGTGGTAACCAAGCCGTTCACGGTCGCCCGCATCGCGGAACTCGCCCGTGGAGTTTCACAGCGTCGCAATGAGGCGCGACGAACCGCTGCCACTTCTGCGCGGCCCCTTCTAGCCCCCGCACGGTCGTTGACGCTGGCGATGGCCGCCGGCGCTTCCCCGCGACGCTAGGTGTGCGCTAAAAGGCGACTCGGAAGCGTCTGCACCGAGCCCCGACGCTAGGTCTGATCGTCCGTATTGATATGCAAGCGCTTCAATTTTTCGACGAACGTCGTGCGCTTCATATTGAGCAGCTTCGCCGCGCGCAGCTTGTTGCCGCGCGCTTTAGAGAGCGATTGCAGCAGTAGATCACGCTCGACCTGGCTGACCACCGCGTCGAAATTCACGCCCTCTTCCGGCAGCGGCTCGCCCGGTGCATTGGCGGGTGCCGCGGAGGAGGTCGCCGCGCTCGCGCCCAAAGCCGCATCGCCGCGTACTTCTTCCGGTAAATCACCCCGCTTGATTGTGAGCGACGCGCCGGAGAGAGCGGCCGCGCGCTCCATCGCGTTCTGTAGCTGGCGAACATTCCCGGGCCAGAGGTACGAATCGAGGGCCTGCCATACTTCTCCATCAATGCTCTTGTGAGGCAGCCCGGCGCTCGCGCAGAAGCGCGTGAGCAGTTCTTCGGCGAGCGACCGGATATCTTCACAACGCTCGCGCAGCGGTGGCAAGCACAGGTGCACGACGTTCAGTCGGTAGTAGAGGTCCGGGCGAAAGCTTCCATCTTCGATGCGCCGCTCGAGGTTGGCGCTGGTGGCGGCGATGATCCGCACGTCAACCTTGATCGTCCGCGACGAACCCAGTTTCTCGAATTCCCGTTCCTGAAGAACCCGTAGCAGCTTCGATTGCAGCCCCAGACTCATGTCGCCGACCTCATCCAGAAACAGCGTTCCGCCGTCAGCCTGCTCGAAGCGCCCTTCGCGCGCATTCTGCGCACCGGTGAACGCACCCTTGACGTGTCCGAACAGCTCGTCTTCGAGCAGCTGTTCGGGCACCGCGGCGCAGTTGAGCGCGACGAACGGGCGCGTGCGCCGCGCGCTCTGTTGGTGAATCGAGCGCGCGATCATTCCCTTGCCTGTTCCCGTCTCACCCGTGATCAGCACCGTGGTATTGAAAGGTGCGATCATGGTCACCTGATCGAGCAGCCGTCGCATGACCGGCGAGATGGCAACGATGGGGTCGGCCGGGGCGCGGCCGGCGACCGCTCCGGCGGAGATGGCGCGAACCTGACTCGAGACGCGCTCGGCAGAGACGCGAATCGCGCTTAACAGATCATTAAAGGCGACGGGCTTGGTCAGAAAGTCTGATGCTCCGCGCTTCATCGCTTCGACGGCGATATCGACCGTGCCGTGCGCGGTGATCACGATCGCGATGATGCCGGGTTGCAGGCGCAGGCAGTGCGGCAACAGATCGAGGCCCGTCATGCCAGGCAACGTGACATCGGTCACGACGATGTCGAAGTTTTTTTTCGTCAGACTCTCGATCGCGGCCTCGGCGCTGGCGACGCCCTCGGCCTGGTAGCCATCTACGGCCGCCGCTTCGAGCAGCACGTCCCGCAGGCTGTCGTCATCCTCGACGAATAAAATTCGAATATTCATAACCAGATAGCCTTTATTACTGACGGCTGTCGGGTTTATGCCGTTCGCAATTCTTTCCGCCACTTCCCTGTTCATTAGCTGCGTGCTGCATCTTTGATATGTGGTATCTCCAGTGCCGGGCGATGACCCGTCTAATCACTTAAATCATCAATGCCCGGCGGTCTCCGCCCGTAAGCTGGATTAGGGTTGGTACATCCCTGAGACCGTCCGGACCCGAATGTTTTGCTTAATCACAGGTAAAAGACCCGGTGTCAAAGAGTTGCGGCCCTGCAGGGTGAACCGCCCGCAGCAGTTCGCTTCAATTTTGGATTTTGCTTTGGGGCAAGTGGAGTCCTTTCGCTGATTGGGGAGCGACGCGAATGTTCGGGGAGGGAGAGGGCGCAAAATAAGCGCGCTAGCGGCCCGCTTAAATTATTTACTGCGGCGGCAAGAGTCCGACGCGGGTAGCACATCCGCTATTCTGGCATTCGCCAGAGCCCACTATGCCAGCGCTTCAAAAGAGAGAGTAGTCATTAATTTAGCGCAGGTCAAGCGCGCGTTCGGAGCGCTTTCCAGCCGCGGGCGCGAGCGGGCCGGTCGCGCGCTTTGGCAGCGGGCAAAACGAGGTGAGGACGACAGAAGAGACGTGCTAAGATCACGCGCGAGGATATAGCAGAGATGGACGAGAAGAAGCCCGCCGCGACGGCGAGAACAGTTCTGGTGGTGGATGATCTTAGCGATAACCTGATTCTGATAAGTCTGGCGCTGCAAGATATGGGTTACCGTGTGCTGACCGCCGGAAACGGTCAGGACGCGGTGCGAATCACGCTGCTGGCGCATCCCGATCTGATTTTGATGGATATCGCGATGCCTGAAATGGATGGCCTGGGAGCGACGCGCCGCATCCGCGAGCACGCCGACTTACAGACCGTGCCGATCGTGGCGATCACCGCCTTTGATACCTCCGGCTTTCGGCAGGCCGCTTATGACGCGGGCTTTGACGGCTACCTGACCAAGCCGATCAACTTTGACCGCCTGAAGGCCCTGATGAATATGCTGCTCTCGACAGGCGGAACGTCTGTTCCGACCCCCTAGCGCGCGGCCGCCAACCAGAATTGCCAGCAGCGCACATTTCCTTTCAAGCAAATGATGAAGCGTACCGGCGTCCGGCTTGATGACTTGGCAAGCGACCTGTGGTCGTCTCAGGCATCTTTGAGCGAGCCGGCGCACGTACAAGCCACTTGGGAGCGGGCGCCGACCGGCGCCGAGCGAAAGCTCTCGCTCGGCGGTTTACTAAAAAAACAAGAGAGGCGGTCGGGAGTTCCCGACCGCCTCTTTTTTTATTTTGCTCGCCAGTCACATCCAACCGCAAATCATGGTCGGGCCTGTACGCTCACGGAAATCACAAGTCCCCGGCAATCTGCGCCGGTGGCCTTACTTAGTGAATGCGGAGTGGAGTTGGCCGGCCAGTTCCGGGTTAAGCTTTTTGAGAATTTCGTAATGCCCCTGTGCCGCCTGACGGTTGCCCGTGTCCAGGTAGACGAGCGCGAGGTTTAATTGCGCCTGGGCGTATTCCGGCTTGAGACGAATCGCCTCCTTGAAGGCTTCGACGGCCTCTTTTTGCTGTCCTGCGCCGACGAGCGCGATGCCGAGGTTATAATGAGGCTTCGACAGCTCCGGATTAAGATTGATCACCTGCCTGTACGCTTCGGCCGCTTCCCTGTACTGCTCGGCATCCATGTAGACGTTGCCCATCTCATAATGCGTCAGAATACGCAGGTCGTCCTCGCCTTTGATTTGCAACAACTGCTTGAACGCCGCGACAGCTTCACTGTATTCGCCCAGTTCACCGTACGTCAGCCCCAAGCTGAACTGTGCCTCGGCCCAGTTGGGTTTGAGTTGGAGAGCCTGCTTGATTTCGGCGATGGCTTCCCTGTACTGGCCCGCCTCGTAAAGCTCCAACCCGCGCTCATGATGCGGGGCGGCCATGTCGGCCGGAGCGCGCGTGGCAGCGCCAGCGATGAGCCTGCTTGAAGCCTCGCGCCCGGCATACTGACCGAATCCCGAACCCGATGCCAACTTCTTTTTCGGGCGCGCCGCGCCGTCTTTCGCGGTCGTCGGGGGGACGGATTCCTTAGCTGGCTGCTGCTTTGCCTGAGAAAGCTGCTGTGGCGACGGTGCGCCGACGGCGTAACTCGCCGTCAGGCACAACGCCAGTGTCGCCAGCGTCGATTTTGCGAGCACGTCGATGCGGCGCGCTGAAGTTATGAATTTGATCATGCCGGTATCCTTCTTTCCTGATAACAAATATTACGGCTCCCGGAAAACTCGTCGAGAGTAAATTCTGATGCTTAAACCGAAGAATTCTTTGTCTGCGGCCGGAGCCGGACGGATTCACGGTTTGGACACAGCGGTCGTCGCGGCCGCCGAAGTAGTAGCGGCGGTCTCGCGCCCGGCCTTCTTCCCCGTAACTGTATAGACGAGTGTATTGATGCTTTTGCCTTTCACTTTCGCCTCGCCGAGCGGGCGCATCTCATAATCATCCCCGAGAAATCGCGCGGTGGCGTCGCTGATTATTAACGGGACACCGAAATCCTTCGTCGCCGATTCGAGCCGCGAAGCCAGGTTCACCGTATCGCCGATGAGTGTATATTCGAGCCGCTGCTCGGCGCCGATCACGCCGCAGTGGGCCTCGCCCGTGTTGATGCCGACGCCGATCGCGATGTCCGGCCGCTCTTTGGCCTTCCATTCTTCATTAATACGCTCGACTTCGGCAAGCATCGCGAGCCCACAATCAACGGCCGCGCGCGCTTCCCATACATCCGTGCGATCAACCGGCGCGCCGAAGACGATCATCAACCCGTCGCCGAGAAACTTGTTAATATGGCCGCCAAACGACGTGACGACGCGGTGCATCCGACCGAAATAATCGTTCAGCCATTCGACGACCTCCTCCGAAGATACTTTTTCAGATTTTGAGGTGAACCCCCGGATATCCGTGAAGATCACGGTCACAATGCGGCGCTCACCGGAGAGGGAGACCTGCCCGCGCCGTCGCCATAATTCCTCGGCCACTTCGCGCGATACGCAGCGCGAGAAGATGTCCATGACCTGCACGCTCTCGGCTTCCTTTTCTTCTAATAGCGCCTGTTCACGCGCGTAGTGCGCGCCGAGACCGAGCAGGGTCAACAGCCCGATCCCGAACCACGTGCTCGCGAGCGGCAGAATCAGACCGTATGAATTGAACGCCCACGACGCAAGCGCGAGCGCGAGCACCGCAATCAGCGCGACAGCCACGAGCGCCCCCCAGGCGCGTATCCAGAAGACCGCCAGCGCCACCAGCGCGAGGGGTAGGAGCAGCCCCATCATTTGCCAGATGTAGCGCGGGCGCACCGGCGCATCCCCGTAGAGCATCGTCGCCGCTGTCGTCGCATGCAGTTCGACGCCGGGCGTGCGCGCCGGCGCGCCGGGCAGTCGCCCGTCAAGCAGGCGGGCCAGCGCTGAATATTCATAAAAAGGCGTCGCGAACAGATCCGGAGCATCATTATTCGACGCGCCGATCAAGACCATGCGGTCGCGAAAAAGATCATCCGGGAGAGGCGCGCCGCCGAACAGAATGTCGGCCGCCGAAACTCGTTGAAAGGCGGGCGTGCGGCCGCGAAAATCGAGTTGCAGATTCAGGTCGCGGCGCAACGGGATGACGCGCTCGCCGAGAATCAACTTGTCGTCAGACTGCGGCCTTAATTCCTGCTCCGTGAACCCTTGCGCGAGACCCGCCGCAAAACTGAATTGCGCGGTTCCGTCCCGACGCGCGCGAAAGAGCTGCGCGCTCCGCACGAATCCATCACTGTCCAGCGGAAAATCCACAAATCCGACCGCGTACGCGGGGTCGGCGAACATCGCAAGCGGCGTGATCGCGGGCGTCCCGCCGGCGTCCAATTTCATCGCGACGACGACGTTTCCGGCATTCGCAATTGATTCGGCCAGTTGCTGATCCGCCGCTTTGTCCTCTGCGGAGGTGCCGCCTTCCTCGCTCAGATACACATCCAGCCCGATGACGTTTGCGCCGCCCTCACTCGCGCGATCTATCAGGCGCGCGTACCAGCTCCGCGGCCACTTTTGCAGACGCACGTTCGATCTCCTGATCGAGGCCTCATCAATGTCAATGATCGTGATCGGCTCGGCGAGGCCGCGCCCGCGCCGGGATGGCTGGGAGACGTCGCGCAGTTGAAACAGCAGATCGAGCGCGTCGTTTTCCACTCCGGTCACTATCCCGGAAGGACGCGACGCGTATGAATTATCCGCATCCTTCACGGGCCGCAGCGCGAGCGCTAAACATACCCACACTAAGAGCGTCAACGCTATGGTCAGCGCCCAGTACCAGCGGCGCAAAACAGTCGGCATCAATGGTGGCTTAGTGAAGGGGGCCATAAGCGGATTATTGTCGAAACATCTGCCTTTACTGCCGGGATCAAACGGAAGCCGATTATTCGCTCACCGGATATCCAACAGGTCGCTCGATGATAAGAGCTTAACGGACTGTCGCCCTGCTTCGCAATGAGCGGGACGCGCCGTCGGATTTATCAGTCGACTTCAGCCGTCAAGCGCAGGGGCGGGCGACGCACAGTTGTGTGTTGCAGCCATCCATCTCGACCGGAGAATTTAGCGTTTCGGTGTCCGCCGCGGCACTCTCAAAACTCAGGTCTCGCAGCCGCCGAGGGCCTCGCCGATGGTGCGCCAGCGGTGATTGTTGCGGGCCAACAGGTCGGCGGCGGCGATGGGGCCGTCGCTGCCCGCCGCATAGTTCGGGAAGGCGGGTGGCGTTTGTTTCGCCCAGGCGTCGACGATCGGGGTGATCAGTTTCCATTCGGCTTCGACCTCATCTCGGCGCGTAAAGAGCGTCGCATCGCCCTGCATCGCGTCGAGCAGCAGGGTTTCATAGGCGGCGGCCAGCCCCCCGCCGAAGGCCGACGCATAGCAGAAGCTCATGCGCACCGTATCGGTGCGCATTTCCATGCCGGGGAGCTTGGCGTCGAAGCTGATCGTGATGCCTTCGTCCGGCTGAATGCGCAGCGCGATGACATTCGGCTCGATCCGCTCGGGGCGCGGCAGGCGCGCGAAGAGCGCCTGCGGCGTGCGCTTGAGATGCACCGCGATCTCTGTGAGCGGGCGCGCGAGCCGTTTGCCCGTGCGCACATAGAACGGAACACCGGCCCAGCGCCAGTTCTCGATGTGGAATTCGACGGCCGCAAACGTCTCCGTCACGGAGTCCCGCGCGACGCCCTCCTCGGCATGATAAGCCGCCGCTTTCGCGCCATCGATCTCGCCCGCGCCGTACTGCCCGCGCACCGTGCGCGCCCCCACTTCGGCGGGCGTCATCGCGCGGATCGCGCGCAATACCTGCACCTTCTCCTCGCGCACCGAATCGGCGTCGAAGGCGACGGGCGGCTCCATCGCCGTCAGCGTCAAAAGCTGCAACAGGTGATTGGCGACCATGTCTCTGAGCGCGCCCGCCTCTTCGTAATAGCCCGCGCGATTGCCGATGCCGAGCGTTTCCGCCGCGGTGATCTCCACATAGTCGATGTAATTGCGGTTCCAGACGGGCTCGAACAACGAGTTGCCGAAACGAAAAACGAGGATGTTCTGGACCGTCTCTTTGCCGAGGTAGTGGTCGATCCGGTAAACCTGCCGCTCATCGAAGACGCGCGCCACGACCGTGTTCAACTCGCGCGCCGAAGCGAGGTCGCGGCCGAAGGGTTTCTCGATGATGATGCGGGCCCAGCCCTTCTCTTCGGCGGCGAGTCCGGACGCTCCCAACCCTTCGACGATCGCGGGCGCGAGCGACGGCGGCGTCGAGAAATAGAACAGATGATTCGCGCTCGCGCCTTCGGCCTCGCGCATGTGCCCGAGACGCGCGGCGATCTCCCGGTACAGCGCGCCGTCTTTGAGATCACCCGCCGTGTAGCTCAGGCGCGCGGCAAACGCGTCCCACTTTTCATCGGTAAATGTATCGACGTCCTTCGAGCTGGCCGTGCCCTCGCGCACGCTCTGGCGAAACTGTTCCGTGCTTAGCTGATCGCGGCCGACGCCGAACACCGCGAATTCTTTCGCCAGGCAACCGGCGGCAAACAGATCGTAGAGCGCCGGCACGAGTTTGCGCCTCGTCAGATCACCCGACGCGCCAAAGATGACGACGACGCAGGGCACGGATTCGGGCAGGAGCGGTGGATCGGTGAACACATCCATGAGACACTCGTAGCTGCCGACTTATCACGCAAGGTCGGACTCCACTTGCAGCCAACTCCACTATCTTTAGG